>JAAYVF010000122.1 GCA_012517325.1 Myxococcales bacterium
CGAAAAATCACCAAGGACGGCCGGGAGTTTTGTTGGGTGCGCTATACCGACCCCAGCGTGATCTACTATTTCTTTTATCCACAAGGAAATTTTCTGAATCCGGACAGCTATCGCGGCTACACCATTGCCTTAATTCGTAATGACAGCGAATCGCCGATCACTGAAATTCGCGGCCCTGTGTACGCACAAAGTCCACTGGGCGGCTCGGCCAGAGTGAATTACGAATATTCGGAAAAAGGCGTCTTGATCAAGGCGTACTATGACGGCAGCTACCAGCGGGCAATATCCTATGGCTATAAAATCGTCGATAATCAATGTGGAGTCATGGGTTGCGATACCGAATTTTTACTGCGAAGTGCCAACTACCAGACACCGGATCTGCCGGAAAAAACGACGGTTGTCACTTACAATGATAACAATGGAGTAACCTCCGAAAGCATTATCGACGCAAATAACAATGTCTTTCAAACTTTCATATTCAGGTACAATTACGACGAAACGCGGTCCTATTCATACCTCTATAAATTCGTTACCCAGGTCGAGGTCGAAAAATCGTCCATGCCGAACGGCGCGGCCGTTGAAACCATTGAAATGACCGGCGACTCCTACCTCGGAAAAGATTTGTTCAATCATTTACCAACACATTCCTCCGGTTATTCCGATTGCTCAAGCTGCAAAAACGGCTCGACGGCTTCGCGAATCGAATGGCGCGATACCTTGCGTCCGATGACCGTGATCGACGAAAGCGGCCAACACGGCTACTGCATGCGATATGGAACCAATACGCAGACGGAAAACTACGCCAATCCACCGGCGACCGGCGAATATTGGTATGACAGCCGCAATAAATTCGTCAAGCAAGTACGCGAATGTCCGTTGCCAAACAGCAATCCTCTCTGCCTGGGGGAAGGTTCCAATTCCGAAGAATGCATTGTAACCAATTACGAATACGATTACCGCGACCCCTTGGAATCCAGCGCCAGCGATGAATCCGGCACCGGTAAAATCTCCGCGATCAGCCGGCCGTCGGTGTTGGACGCCGCCGATGAAATATACAAAAACTACGATTACCTCGACGGCACCGGGCTCATCGAGTATTACACCGAGACCGGGTACACCTTCGTGACCGCCGCCAACGACGAAATCGAACAGCAATCCCACGAATCGAGCTACGTCTATAACGACGATCTGCAAATGACGGCCGTGATGAATCCGCTACAAAGCGGTACGGGCTACCAGACGTCCTATACCTATTACGATGAGAGCGCGGCGGCGCCGGGCATGAAGGAAAGCGTGGTGCTGGCCAACGGCGACACCACGACCTATACCGATTACGATGTCACCAGCGGCAAGCCGACCAAGGTAACCGACGAAAACGGAGTCACCGTGCAGTCGACCTTAAACGGCTTCGGTTCGCCGACTTCCATTCAAGTGTATGACGGCGAAACGCTGCAATACACCCTGGCCAAAACCTATTACGACAACGATCTGCTGCGCGTCGTGGCGCTGAACGGCGAATGGCTCTATTCGCTGGCCTACGATTTCCAGGAAAACATCCGGAGCATCACCGATACCGCCGGCAACGTCCTGAATATCACCTGGGACCTCTATCACAACCCGACGGCGATTTCAGCCACCGACGGCGAATCCGTGACGTTTGAAAAAGCCTTCGAATACGACGGCAATGATCGGCTGATCAAACAGTTCTGCGACGGCGATTCCAGTTCGACTTGCTACCTGCAATACGGCTACGACGAGGACGGCAATCTCGTTTCGGTCCGCGATTACAAGGGGCAGGAGACGACCTACGAATACGACAATTTCCGCAACATCGCCGCCGTTCACGGGCCCGACTGGGGCGATTGGCTCTTTTCGTACGACACCGAAAAAAATCTGACCGCGATTGCCGTCGATGGAACGAACGTCGAATACGGCTTCGTGTACGACGATTTCGGCCGTCTGGTCAAAGTCGATTCGCCCGATTTCGGCGTCTGGCGGCAGGCGTACAATGCCCTGAATCAGCCGCTATATAACCGCTTCGCCGGGGTTCACAGCACCTTTACCTACGATGCGATGGGCCTGGGCCAGCTCTATTCCCGCGAATATTTTCCGGAAGGCGGCGGCGATGCCTTGGCCATTCATCAGTACACCTGGGGCCAACCCGGCGACAGCCAGGCGCACAGCGTGGGCCGCGTCAAGGCCGAAACCATCGATGAAAAGGAAAACGGCGACGGCGACGATTACTCCATCACTCATGCCTACGCCTTCGACGGCAAACCGATCAAGGACACCATCGTCATTCAAGACAAGACCTTTGAGATCGTTTACGCCTACGACGCCAACCGCAACCTGCGGACGATCACCTACCCGTCGGGCAACGTGGTCACCTACGATTACGCCGACTTCAAGGTCAACTCGTTGAAGGTCGATGTCGCGGTGCCCGAGGATCAGGATGCGATCAGCCACCAGTTCTTGACGGCGGCGACCTACCTGCCGTTCGGCCCCTGGTCGTCGATCACGCACGGCAACGGCCGCAAAACCAACTTCACCTACAACCAGCGCTATTTCCTGACCGATCTGGAAACCGGCAATTCCAGCCTGGGCGACAAGATCGTCGATTACCATTACGAACCCGACGCCAACTTGAACATCGCCGCGCTGATCGACCAGACGGCCGACCAGGGCATGACCTTCACCTACGATTCGCTGAATCAACTGAAAACCGCGACCGCCTATCAGGCCGGGAGCGGGATCTACAACGATCAGGCGTATTCCTACGATCCGCACGGCCTGGGCAACCGCGCCGCGTTGGTGGACGGCGGCGTCACCCACGGCTTCACCTACAACGGCAACCGCCTGGCGGAAATCAACGGCTATTCGGCATCGCGCGCCTACACCTACGACGCCTACGGCCGGGTGACGGGCCTTCAGCTCGAGAACGCCGGCGGCAACCTGACCTTCGCCTACGATCACCAGGGGATGATTTCGAAGGTGAACGGCGGCGCGTACCAATACCAGTACGACACCAAACAGCGCCGGGTGCGGAAGGTCAAACAGGGCGGCGACACCCTTTATTACATTTACGACGCGCTCGACAACCTGATCGCCGAGTATACGCAGGCCGACGGCGCCACCGAGGCGACGGCGACGCGCGAGTACTATTACGCCGGCAAGCTGCTGCTGGGCGCGGCCGACCTCGAAACGCAGTTGGTGGAGCCCTCGCCGTTCGGTTGCGCGGCGAAGAAGAACGGGTTCCAATCGCCGTACGAGGTGGCCTGGCTGCTGCTGCCGATGGCGGTGGCGTTGGCGTTGCCGCGCTGGCGGCGGGCGGACCGTTCGGGTAAGATTCGGTTGTCGCTGGCGGCGCTGCTGGCGGGCGGGATGATCGCGGGAAGCTTCGTGTTGCTGACGGCCCGGAGCGGCCGGGCGATGGGCGACGACGAGGAAGTGCTGGTGTACAAGCCGTATTGGGCGCATTTGAATCAGATCGGGGCGCCGGTGCGCCTGACCGACGCCGACGGCGCGGTGGTCTGGGCGGCGGAGTACGAGCCCTTCGGCAAGACCGTGTCGCTCGACGAGGACCCCGACGGCGACGGCGAAACCGTGACGATGAACTTCCGCTTCCCCGGCCAGTACTATGATTCGGAAACCGGCCTGCACTACAACTGGCACCGCTATTACGATCCGATTGCGGGGAGGTATCTGCAGGCGGATGAAGTTACCATGAAAATGAAAAATAAGATTATTGAATTGGCCTATAACAATTATAAATATGCAACCAACAATCCTCTAAAGGTATATGATTTGAATGGTAATGAAGGATGTGCAATGTTTTTCTTTACAATGCTTGCCGGCGTTGGTGGGGGTGTTCTTGGCGTGTCATTGACGGGGGAATTAGCATACGGCTTCGCCGTTGGTGGAGGTGCCGTGGCGATTTTAGTTCTAGCGACTGATATTTTAACAGGTTTACCTCTAACTATCCAATGTATACAATGTAGGGCTAAAGCTTTTTCAGAATATGATGACGTATGCATGCGGGAAATGGGGTCATCTGGTTTTAATCCGATGTGTAGGAAAGCAAATGATATTCAAGCTGGAGTGGATATTGGAGAATATGCTAAAACCAAATGCAATTGCGAAGGAAGTTTTGATTGGTTGAGTAATGCATTAATAAATTAACAAGTTGGAGTTATGATGAAAACAACAAAATGGGTAATGATATTTATATTGATTACACTTATAATTCTCGTAATTGCGATAAATGCAATATACTATTACTCGATAAATATCAGCAACTCCAGAGAATATGATGAGCAAATCGAAAAATACTTTATATATGGATTATTTATATTTATATTTTCGTCATTAATAATGATAAACAGAAAGACGAATATAATTGGAACATGGCTTTTACTTCTTTCGCTTCAACTGATTCTACCCTTTTTACTTTTACATCGAGAGCAAGGGCAAGCAATATCAGTATTTGGTAATATTTTATTTTATTATTGTGTCACATTATCACTCATCTTACTTCCAAAAGTCATTAAGATGATTGTTGACAGGTCAAAAAACAAATAGACATTGTCAAATATTTCAGGATATTCCTGGGACTTCCCGGGCAATTCCGGCAATTCCGGGGACACAATACTCATCTTTCACAATTCCTGGGACACAATACTCATCTCTTGCCTTCCATTTTCGGTTTTGGTAGCATCGATCCATGGCACGAATAGCACGAGTAGTGGTTCCTGGGTTGCCGCACCACGTCACCCAGCGGGGCGTTCGGCGGCAGATAACGTTTTTCAACGAAAGCGACTACGAGAGTTACCTCGAACTGATGGCCGAGTGGTGCGCGCGGTGCGGCGTGTCGATCTGGTCGTACTGTCTGATGCCCAATCACGTGCACCTGATCGCGACGCCCGACGAGGCGGACGGCTTGCGACGCGGCATCGGCGAGGCGCACCGTCGCTATACGCGGCGGATCAACTTTCGCGAGGGCTGGCGCGGCTATTTGTGGCAAGGGCGGTTCGCGTCGTTTCCGCTGGATGAGCGGCACCTGCTGGCGGCGGCGCGGTACGTCGAACTCAATCCGGTGCGGGCGGGGTTGGTTGCGCGCCCCGAGGACTACCGCTGGAGCAGTGCGGCGGCGCACCTGAGCGGGCGCGACGATCTTCTGGTGCGAACCCGGCCGCTGTTGGAGATGGTGAGCGATTGGCGCGCCTTCCTGCAAAGCGCCTTGTCCGATGAGGAACTAGCCGATTTGCGCCGCCACGAACACACCGGCCGCCCGCTCGGCGACGAGAGGTTCATCGAAAGCATCGAGCGGAAAATAGACCGCCTGCTGCGCCGGAAAAAACCGGGACCTAAGCCAAAAATCGAGAGGAGATAGGTAATGTGTCCCCGGAATTCCCAGATAGGTAATGTGTCCCCGGAATTCCGGACGGAATTCGGCCCCCCGGAATTCCCGGAATTCCCCAAGTAAATGTCCGGGTTGCAACAATATTGCGAATGATTATCTTGATATGTTGCCCACAGGTAGGTATTAAATTAATGTATATCAACAAGGGAACAAGAAAATACCAAACATTTTCACTGATATCATACATTTGTTACTATACTTTTCCATTGTGGTTACTGTATTTATTCAAATCTGGATCAATTATTAATTTTTCTTTTTTTTCAATAATATTTTCTTTTCTTGCAATTTTATTGCTCTTCGCCTCCTTTTATCTATATTTCAAGAATGAAAAAAGGGAAGAGTGTTTGCAAGGGTTACTCCTTTCACACTATCTCATATGTGTGCAAATGGCAGTGAACTGTTATGAATATATGGTTTTCTATTATCTGCTTGCCGTTATCATGATTTTACTTGCAATGTTTAATTTTTATATTGGAATTAAAGAATTGATTAAATATTGGAACGTTAATTAGGAACTTCCACCCTTTCTGAGGCAATAATCACGCGAGTCAAAAGCGCCCCCATTTTCTTTCCTTGCATCGCTGTGTCCCCTTATCCGAAATGCACGAAGGAGCGAAAACCCCTGTTAGGCAAATCCGAGATCGCTGTCACGCTGGCGGCGGGTTGACCGGTCGGGTAAGATTCGACGGCGATTATCCGACGATAGCAGGGAGGAAACGATTCGTTCGTGACTGAGGAACTTCAACGACCAGGCGGCGCGGTAAGCGGGGATGAAGCGCGTTCGCTGCAAGGCAAACGGGTCGGGCTGATCCGGCCGCCGTCGGCGCGGCGCCGCGCCACGTTCTTCCTTTCCAAACCGCCGCTCAATCTGGCGATGCTCGGGGCCTGGCTGGAAAGCCACGGCGCCAAGGTCGAGATCCGCGACCTGGACGTCGAGCCCGAGGTCGACCTGGAACCCTGGCTCGACCGCTTCCGGCCCGACCTGCTGGGTTTCACCGCGATGACCCCGACGATCCTGCAAGCGGCGCGGTTGGCCGCGCGGATCAAAGCCCACGCGCCGCGCCTGCCAATCGTCGCCGGCGGGCCGCACGTCAGCGCCCTGCCCGAACGGTCGCTGGCGGAATTTCCCGGCTTCGACTACATCATTCGCGGCGAGGGCGAGCTGCCGCTGAAAGCGCTGCTCGAGGCGCTACCGGCGGGCCGCTCCTCCGATGTTCCCGGCCTGTCCTGGCGGGAGGGCGCCGCGATTCGCACCAATCCGCCGCCGCCGCGGATCGAGAATCTGGACGCGCTGCCCCCGGCGAACCGAGAGTTGCTGCCCCGCGGGCGCTACACCGCGCCGGGCTTTCGCGGCTTTGCCGGCAAGAACCGGACGAGCTGCGACGTGTTCACCGCGCGGGGCTGCGTCGGCAACTGCCTTTTCTGCGTCTCGCAGGACCGCCGGGTCGTCTACCGTTCGGCCGCGCACGTGCTCACCGAACTGCGGCTCTGCCGGGAAAAATACCGCGCCGACCACATCCTGTTTCTGGACGACACCTTCACTTCCAATCCGGACCGGCTGCCGGAGATTTTCCGCTACCTGCGCGATCAGCGGATGGTCTGGCACTGCACCACGCGGGTCAACGAGGTCACGCCCGCGCTGCTGCGGGAGATGAAACAAAGCGGCTGCCACGGAATCGTTTTCGGGATCGAAAGCGGCAGTCCGCGCCTGCTCCGCCAGATCCGCAAGGGGATCACCGTTGAGCAGGCGACGGCCGCCTTCGACGCGGCGCACGCGGCGGGGATTCCGCAGTTGGAGGCAGATTTCATTCTCGGGGCGCATCCGAGTGAAACCCGGGAGGACATCGCCCAAAGCGTCGCGTTGATCAAGCGCCTGCGCCCGCACCTGCTGATCGTCAGCATCGCGGTGCCCTACCCCGGCACGCCGCTCAATGCGCTGATGCGCGAGCGCGGCCTGCTCGGCGACGACACCCCCTGGGACGAATTCGTGCTGCTGGGGGCGAAACCTTCCTGGAGAACCGAAAACTTTTCGTTGCGGGAGTTGACCCGCATCCAGAAGCGGTTGCTCTTTCGCCACTATTTCAGTTTCACTTTTCTCCGCCACATCGGGCGCGGCAGGAACGGCTGGAGCGGGCTGAAATATTACCTCAAGGCCGCCTACTCCTTTTTCCGCCTGCCCACCCATTGAATCGATCGGCCGCGCCGAAACGCGCCGGCCGGTACCCGAAAAAAAAACAATTTGCCCCACCCCCCGTGACACGATTATAAAAAGTGTGTTACTATCGCCGCCGCTCTGGAAGGCTTCGATTCATCACAACAGCAAATGGAGAAGAACCATGCATGTTCCGGACGGATTCGTCAGCCTGCCGGTGAATCTCGCGACGTTCGTCGCGGCGGGCGGCGCCTGCGCGTATGCGGTGCGGCGGGCGCGGCAGGAACTGGGCGAGCGGCAGGTGCCGTTGCTGGGCGTGACGGCGGCGTTCATCTTCGCGGCGCAGATGCTCAACTTCCCGATCGCGGGGGGGACAAGCGGGCATTTTCTGGGGGCGGTGTTGGCGGCGCTGTTGCTGGGGCCGTGGAACGCCTGCCTGATCATGGCGATCGTGCTGGTCATTCAATGTTTGGGGTTCGCCGACGGCGGTCTGACGGCCCTGGGCACCAATGTCTTCAACATGGGCGTCATCGGCGGCATCGTGCCGTATTTTCTATTGCTGCGGGGCGCCCAGGACCAGGCGATCGATCATAAAAAGTTCTATCTGGCGCGGGTCGCGGCCGCTTCCTGGCTGTCGGTGGTGTTGGCCTCGACGGCCTGCTCGCTGGAGTTGGCGATTTCCGGCACGTCGCCGCTGGGCGTCGTTTTGCCGGTGATGGTCGGCGTGCACATGCTGATCGGATTGGGCGAGGCCACGATCACGGTCGCGGTGGTTTCGGCCGTGCTGGCGTCGCGGCGCGATCTGCTGTGGCAATTGCAGGAGGCGAACAAATGACGCGCAAAAATTGGGGATTCGCCCTGATCGGGCTGGGCGTGGCCTTGTTTCTGGCGCTGGTCGTTTCGCCGCACGCGTCGTCGTCGCCCGACGGGTTGGAGCGCGTGGCGGAGGATCACGGCTTTTTGGGCAAGGCCGAGGAGCAGCCGCCGGCGTGGAAAAATTCGCCCATGCCGGATTACGCGCTGCCGGGCGTCCAATCCGAGGGTTTATCGACCGGCCTGGCGGGCATCATCGGCACACTGGCGGTTTTCGCCCTGGGCACCGGCGTCGGTTTGCTCGTAACCAGACGCAACAGCGCCCCAGCCGCCGCGAAGTGAAGCACGGCTTTCTCGATTCCACCAGCGGGCTGGACAGCCCGATCCACCGCCTCGAGGCGCGCGCGAAAATCGTCGCCGTGTTGGCGGCGGTGGTGATCTGCGTCAGCACGCCGCCGACGGCCTATGCCGCGTTCGGGGCCTATTTCGCCCTGGCGGCGGCGCTGCTGGCGCTGTCGCGGTTGCCGGCCGGGTTCGTGCTGCGCCGGCTGCTGATGATCGTGCCGTTCGTGCTGCTGGTGGCCGCGTTTCTGCCGTTTCTCAAGGCGGACGCGGTGGGCGGCGGTTACAGCCTGGGCCTCGGCGGGCTGGCAGTGTCGCGCGGCGGGTTGCTGGTGTTTTGGAACACGGCGGCCAAGGCGAGCTTCGGCATTCTGATGATCGTGCTGCTGTCGGGCACGACGCCCTTTCCCCAGTTGTTGCAGGGATTGCGGCGGCTGCGCTGCCCGGACGTGGTGGTGATGATCCTGTCGTTCACCTATCGTTATCTTTTCGTGTTGACCGACGAGGTGCTCCGCCTCAAAATCGCCCGCGACGCGCGCGGCTATCGGGGCCGGTGGTTGTGGCAAGCCCGCACCATCGGCCAGATGATCGCGGTTTTCTTCCTGCGCAGTTACGCGCGGGCGGAACGCATCTACCTGGCGATGATCTCGCGCGGGTACGACGGGCGATACGCCTATCTGCCGGCGGCGCGATTGGCCGGCCGCGACACCGTTTTCGCCGCGGCGGTGATCGGCCTGATGCTGACGGCGCGTCTGGCCCTGAAAGGATGACGATGCCCGCGATCGAAATTCGCGACCTGCACTATACCTATCCGGACGGCACCGCCGCGCTGGCCGGGGTTTCGCTGACCCTGGAGCCAGGCGAGAAGGTGGGGATCGTCGGGCCGAACGGCGCGGGCAAATCGACCTTGCTGCTGCAATTGAACGGCCTGCTGACGCCCCAGGCCGGCGAGGTGCGGATTTTCGGGACGCCGGTGGTCCGCGCCAACCTGAAGGAAGTGCGCCGGCGGGTAGGCATCGTTTTTCAGAATCCCGACGACCAGCTTTTCTGCCCGACCGTGCTCGAGGACGTGGCGTTCGGTCCGCGTGCCATGGGCCTGCCGGCGGCGGAGGTGCAGGCGCGGGTGGACGAAGCGCTGGCCGCGGTCAATTTGGCGAGCCTGGGCGAACGCAGCGCGCACCACCTGTCGTTCGGGCAGCGCAAGCGCATCGCGACGGCGACGGTGATTTCGATGCGGCCGGACATCTGGGTGTTCGACGAACCGTCGGCGAATCTCGATCCGAAGACCCAGTTGATGTTGGCGCGGTTCATCGGCGGGTTGAGGCAAACGGTGGTGGTCGTGACGCAGGATTTGTACTTCGCCGCCGAGACCTGCGACCGCCTGGTGGTGCTCGCCGAGGGCCGGGTGAAATTGGACGGTCCAACCGGAGAAATTCTCGGCCAACCGGCGCGCCTGGAAGAATACGACCTCGAATTCGGCCGCCAATGCCGCATCTGCGAGAAAAGCAAAGAGTTTTCCCGCTGAGCGCGGCCGCGCGCGCGCCGCTCGTCCGGGCGAACCAGCAAAAACCCCGCCGCGCGCCGCGCGGGTGCTTGCCAGATAACGCCGCCTATGTTTATACTCCCCTCGCTCACGGAGGATTGAGCATCTTCATCGTGCTAACAAAAAGAAAATAAGCCTAGGGGATCGGAGCGTGAAAACCAGCAGTCGGCGTATGCTGCAACTGCGGCCCGCCTTGCGGATCGCGTTGATCTATGCCGTTTTCGGCGGCCTGTGGATCCTTTTCTCGGACCGGTTGTTGGCGCTTTTTGTCGCCAATGCCCATCTGCTCACCCGGTTGCAGACCTTCAAGGGGTGGTTCTACGTTCTGGTGACGGCCGGCCTGGTCTACTACCTGGTTTCGCAGCACTTGCGTCGCGAGACGCAACTGGAGGGCAGCCGCCGCCTGAGCGAAAGCCGGCTGCAGGCGGTGCTGGACAACGCGCCGGCCGCGATTTTCATCAAGGATACGCGCGGCCACTATCTACTGGCCAACCGGCTGCTGCGCGAAATCATCGGTTCGTCGGAAGGCTCGATCCTATCCAAGACCGACCAGGATCTGTTTCCCGACGAGCAGGCCCGCCAGTATCGCGCCCACGACATCGAGGTGCTCAATTCCGAAAAGCCCATGGAGTTCGAGGAAATCATGATTTCGCCGGGCGGCCTGCGTCGCTACCTGGCGACGAAATTCCCGTTGTTCGACGAGGAACGGCGGGTTTATGCGTTGTGCGGCATCCTGACCGACATCACCGCGCGCCACGGCGCGGAAACGCAATTGAAGAAAAGCGAGGAACGGTACCGCACGCTGGCCGCCAATTTCCCTAACGGCATGATCCTGCTGTTCGATCACGACCTGCGCTATCTCCTGGTCGACGGGACCGGCCTGCAGGAATTGCGGATGACCAAGCAGGAAATGGAGGGCCGGACGCTGGCCGATTTGTTCCCGCCCGCGGTCCGCGAAGCGGTCGAACCGCAGTACCGCGCCGCGCTGGCCGGCGAAAAACGGGTCGCCGAGGTGGCCTTCGGCGATTTCCTCTACGAGGTTCACACGCTGCCGGTCTACGACGAGCGCGGCGACGTCGTGGCCGGCATGGCGATGACGCAGAACATCAGCCAGAAAAAGCAGTCCGAAAAAGAACGGCTGCTGCTCGAAAACCAGCTCTTCCAATCGCAGAAAATGGAGGCCATCGGCCGCCTGGCCGGCGGCGTGGCCCACGATTTCAACAACCAGTTGACCGGCATCCTCGGCTACACCGAGATGATCCTGCAATCGCTCCGCCCGGGCGATCCGCTGCGCTCGGACATCGAGGAAATCCACCGCGCCGCCGAGCGCGCCGCCGGGCTGACCCGCCAACTGCTGACGTTCAGCCGCAAGCAGATCATTTCGCTGCAGGTCGCCGACCTCAACGAAATCGCCAACGAGGCGCAACGGATGCTGCGGCGCCTGATCGGCGAGGATATCGAGTTGGTGTTCGTGCCCGCGCCCGACCTGGCGCACGTGAAGGTCGACCGGCACCAGATCGAGCAGATGCTCGTCAATCTGGCCGTCAACGCCCGCGACGCCATGCCCGGCGGCGGCAAGCTGATGATCGAGACGGCCAACGTGGAACTCGACGAGAAATATTGCCGGCAGCACCCGGACGCCGTGCCGGGCCGTTACGCGATGCTCGCCGTGAGCGACACCGGCCAGGGCATGGACGAAAACACCAAGGCGCGGTTGTTCGAGCCGTTTTTCACCACCAAGGAAAAGGGCCGCGGCACCGGCCTGGGCCTCAGCACGACCTACGGCATGGTCCGCCAGCACCAGGGCACCATCGGGGTCTATTCGGAAAAGGGCGTGGGAACCTCCTTCAAGATTTACCTGCCGAGTTGCGATGAACCGCTGGCGCCCGCGCCGCCCGCGCCCGCGCGGGGCGAGGTCACCGGCAAGGAGACGATCCTGCTGGTCGAAGACGAGCAGACGGTTCGCGACCTGGCGGAAAAAATCCTCGCGCGCTACGGGTATCGGATACTGGTGGCCGACGGCGGCGGCAGCGCCTTGTTGCAAGCGCAGCGCAACAACGAGCCGATCGACCTCTTGCTTACCGACGTCGTCATGCCCAATATCAACGGCAAGGAGTTGTACCGGCAATTGCGGGAACGGCGGCCGAACCTCAAGGTCCTTTACATGTCCGGTTATACGGAAAACGTGATCGTCCATTCGGGGATCCTGGAGGCCGACGCGAATTTCATTTCCAAGCCGTTCGCCATCGAGGCGCTGGTGCAGAAGGTACGTCAGGTCCTGGACCACTAACCGAACGAGGCCGCTCATGAATCAACGAATTTACGCGCTGCTCTTCGCGGCGCTGCTGGCCGTCGCGCTTTGCCTGTCGGCGTCCTGTGGCGACGACGACGACAACGACGACGACGGCGCGCCGGCCGACGACGATTCCGCCGCGCCCGACGACGACAACGACGACAACGACCAGTCCCCCGCGGATGACGACGACACCACCTGGACGCCGGTCGAACCGCATCGCGAGGACGTGGGGCGCTTCACGATCGTCTGGCTGGCCGGCACGCCCTACGAAATGGGCCAGCAACAAGGCACGCTGCTGCACGAGGAGTTGGCGGCCGGCATCGACTGGCTCAACACCTACCACCTGATCGACCTGCTGATCCCGCTCGCCCGCCTGCTCGGGCTGATCGACCTGGCGGTCGACAACTCGTACCCCGACGTTTTGCAGGAATGCCAGGGCCTGGTCGACACGGCCGGCGACGTGGGCTGGACGATGGAGGTCTGCCTGCTGCTCAATTTCGGCGACGTGCTCGTCGAGTTTCTGAGCAACGGCTTTCCCCCGGCGAAAGCCCTGGCGCCCGGTTGCACGCAGGCGATCGCGGCCGACGCGGCGACCGCCGACGGCGGGATCTACCACGCGCGCAGCCTCGATTGGGACAAGATCGACTATCTGCTCGACTACCCGGTGATCCACGTGCGGCAGCCGGACGGCGGCGTGCCCCACGTTTACATCGGCTTCCCCGGCAACCTCAGCCCCTATTCCGGGATGAACGCGGCGGGTATTTCGATCGCCTCGGACGAGGCCGATCCGCTCGACAACACGCAGCACGACCGCGTCGGCCGCAGCCACGTGCAGATGCTCGGCCAGTTGCTCAAGAACTCGCACGACTTCGACGAGGTCCGGCAGACGGTGCTCGATTCCGACCACATGACCGTCGAAATCTTCGGCGTGGCCAGCGGCCAGGAACACCGCGCCGGCATTTTCGAAATGACCGCCCAGCACATCGGCATTCGCGAGTTGAGCGACGCGGTGGTCTGGGGCACCAA
The DNA here is from genome assembly GCA_012517325.1 of Myxococcales bacterium. Taxonomy (NCBI): domain Bacteria; kingdom Pseudomonadati; phylum Myxococcota; class Myxococcia; order Myxococcales; species Myxococcales bacterium. The sequence continues at coordinate 13,592 of JAAYVF010000122.1, forward strand.
CCATTTCGTCGCCCCCGAAACGCGGGACTACGACGCCGAGCCGCCGAGCAGCTCGAGCACGCTACGCTTCGACCGCGTGCAGCAACTCGTCGCGCCCGACGGCGCGGACACGATGTGGGGGCAACTCGATCCGGCGGCGATGGTTTCGCTGTTGCGCGACCGGGTCAATCCGTACACGGGCGAAGAAAGTTCGGTCGACGAATTCGACAACAACGAGAGCATCGCCACGAACGGCGCGATCTACCAGATCGTCTTCGATCCGGAGCGGCTGTGCTTCTGGGTCGCGACGGGCGCCATTCCAGTGCCGCAGCAGCCGTTCGTCGGCTTCTCGCTCGGCGAGTTGCTCGAGTTGCCCGACGCCGAGGCCTGCGAGCCGGCGCAGTTCGAGTAGCCGTCAGCTTTTTTTCGGGAAGCGGGGACGCACCGGTCGCTTTAGGCCGGTGCGTTTTTCTTTGGCCGCTACGGCGTCGGCGTTTTCCCGCGCGACGATCTGCAGGGCGCGCCGGACGCGGCTGGCGTTTTCGGGCAGGTGGTGGAGGATCAGCGCCTTCTGCAATTGCTTGCGCTCGAGGTCGCGCTCGACGAACACCGGCCGCAACGTCGCCGGGTCCAGGCCCGTGGCGTACATCACCGTCGCGGCCGTGCCCGGCGTCGGCGTGAAAATCTGACACTGTTCCGCCTTTAAGTCCCACCGGATCAGCCACTCGCGCACCGCCGCCATATCGGCCAGCGTGCAGCCGGGATGCGCCGCCAGCAGGTAGGGCAGCACGTACTGCTCGCGCCCGGCCGCGCGCGAAAAAAGCCGGTGCATCTCGAGAAATTTCTCGAAGCTCTCCACCCGGGGCTTGCGCATAATCTCCAGCACCGCCGGCACGCTGTGTTCCGGCGCGACCTTCATCAGGCCGCTGGTGTGGACGAGCGCCAGCTCGCGCACCAGGTCCGGCGACGAGACGGCCAGATCCGTGCGCAAACCGGTGGTGACGAACAGGTGCTTGACGCCGGGAAGCTGCCGGATCAGCCGCAGCAGTTCGAGGTACGGCTGCTGGTCGGCGTTCAGATGCGGGCAACGCCGGGGCCACAGGCACGAGGGGTGGTCGCACGGTTCGCGCCGCGCGCAGGTGACGCGGTACATGTTGGCGGTCGGCCCGCCGAGGTCCTGGATCGTGCCGCGGAATCGCGGGTGCGCGACGATCCGCGCGGCCTCGCGGCGCAGCGATTCGGGGGAACGGCTCGACACCAGCTTGCCCTGGTGCGCGTTGATGGCGCAAAACGCGCAACCGCCGCCGCAGCCGCGATGCGAGGTCAGCGAAAAGCGCACCTGCTCCAAGGCCGGAATCCGCTGGTCGCCGTACATGGGGTGAGGGTCGCGCGTGAACGGCAATTCGTGCAACGCGTCCAACTCGGCGGTCGTCACCGGCGGCCAGGGCGGATTGGCGATCACCCGCATCCCACCGCTTTCCTGCCACTGACGAACGCGACGGTGCCGCTCGTGCAATAGCCAGGCGCGCGCGTGCGCCGCCGGATCGGCCGCCACCTCTTCCGCCGGCGGCAGGGCGACGCCCTCCGCGGGCGCCGGCCGGCTCTTCGGTTCGCGGTAGACCACGCCCGGAATATCGTGCACCGCCTGCAGGCGCCGGGCGGTGAAATCCTTCTCGGCCGCGCCGGGAGCGCCGAGCCGATCGAGGCGGCGGGCGATTTCCAGAAGCGGCCCCTCGCCCATGCCGTGCACGAGGATATCCGCGCCGCAATCCATCAGAATCGGCCGGCGGACGCGGTCGGACCAGTAATCGTAATGCGCGAAGCGGCGCAGCCCGGCCTCGAGGCCGCCGGCGACCACGAACGCGCTTTTGCCGAAGGCGCGTCGCACCAGGTTGCAGTAGGCGGTCAAGGCGCGGTCGGGCCGCCCCCCGGCGCGGCCGCCGGGCGCGAAGGCGTCGTCGGAGCGCGGCTTTTTCAGCGCGGTGTAATTGGCCACCAGCGAATCCAGCGCCCCGGACGTCACGCCGAAAAACAACCGCGGCCGCCCCAGCGCGGCGACGGCCGCCGGGTCTTGCGGATCGGGCCGCGCGATGACCCCGACGCGGAAACCCCGCGCCTCCAGCCAGCGGCCGAGCAGCGCCGCCGGAAACGACGGATGATCGACGTGGGCGTCGCCGGTCACCAGCACGACGTCCAGCTCTTCCCAGCCGCGCGCCGCCATTTCCGCGCGCGTCGCGGGCAGGTGGCGCAAATCCGGCGGAGGCGGCCGCTTCATGGCGCCGCCGGTACAAGCCGGCGTTCGGCCCACGGCAGCAGGCGTTGCGCCAGGTCGATGCTCGGCAGGAAGGACAGCGCGGTCAGGACGCGCGACGGCGTCTCCAGAAAACAACGATCGCAGTGCGGCACCGCGTTGCCCTGCCCGACGGCGTGCGCCCGCCGCAATTCCCGCAGCCGCGGATGGTTCCACAGGTCGGCCAGTTTGTCGGTGCGCAGATTGCCGAGCGGTTCCGCTCGGTGATGGTGACAGCAAGGGTGCACGGCCCCGTCCGCCCGCACGAAAAACGGCCCGCGCCAGAGCACCGGACAGGGGGCGCGGCGGGCCGGCTTCGCCGCCGGATCGTGCGGCCGCACCTCGTCGCGCTTCAGGCGCACCGCGCCGACCGCGGGGCGATCCCAGCGGCGCCGGAATTCGTCGATTTCGGCGCGGTTTTCCGGCAGCACGACCAATTGCACCACGGTGAACACCGGCCGGCCGCGCTCCTCGTTGAGGCGCAGGAAGGCCTCGATATGACCCACGGTCGCGGCATAGTCGCCGCCCGGCCGCAGGCGTGCGTAGGTTTCGGGCCGCGCCGCGTCGAGCGAAAAAATGACCTGGCTGACGCCGGTTTCGAGCAACTCCCGGGATCGGTCTTCGTCGAGCAACAAAGCGTTGGTGGACACCTGCACGGCCGCGCAGCGGCGCGCGGCGAGCGCGGCCTTGGCGAAAAACGCGGGATCGCACAGCGGTTCGCCCAGGCCGTACAGGATCAGGTGGTCGAAGGCGGGCCGCCCCGTGTTCCACAGGCGCGCGAACAAATCCAGCGGCATGTCCCGCGGCGGCAGATCGTCCCGCACCCGTAGGCACATCGGACAGTTCAGGTTGCAGCGCGTGGTGGTTTCGGCGGTGACCGAGATCGGGTAACCGCGCGCCTCCGGCCGCCCGGCCCAGTAATCGGCCGCCAGCTTCACTCGGTTGCGCCACCGGCTCATCGGCCTAGTCCTCCCCATCCGGCGGCGAATCGGCCACGCCGAACGCCCTTCGAAACATCGTCGAAATGCGCCGCTGCCGCTCGTCGAGCGGCAGGTTGGGCCGCATCGTCACGGCGAAGGCGCGCAGGTTGAGCCAGCGCAGGCGGCACAGGTCGGCCAGCAAGCCGCGGTACAGCGAACGGAAAAACGATCGCTCGACGAACGAACCGGCCAGCATTTTGTAGAAGTTGGCCGGTTTCAGCAGGTCGTAAGCGGCGGTGAGAACGTAGCGCGAGCCCTGCGGCCGACCGCGGTAGCGGAACGCGGGCATGAACCGGTCGTGGTAAAAAAGGTCTTTCAGTTCGTAGCCCCGGGCCGCCAGGTCCTCGCTGCCGGGCACGCCGCGCATCGGAATGAAACGGGTTTGCGCGGTGATGTCGCTGATCCGCCGCACCTGTCGCCAGACCGGCCAGCGCACCTTGTCCTCCTGCTCGGCGTCAAAGTCGCGCACGAACAGCCCGTAGACGAAAACGCCCCGCGATTTGAGCAGCCGGTAGATTTGCGGGTACGCGGCGGGGCCGACGCCCTGAGCCGGATTCTTCTCGTACTTGTCGAGCGTCTCGTCGCAGACCGTTTCGTAACCGATGTACACCATGCGCAGGCCGGCGCGCGTCGCCACGTCCAGGTATTCCGGATCGTTCAGCGCGAGGTCGGCGCGCAGGAAACACCAGAGGCCCAGTCGCCAGCCGCGCTTTAAAATCTCGTCGAACACCCGTAAATCGCGGTCGCGCCGCGCCGCGAAATTGTCGTCGGCGAATAGGATCGACCCGACGCCGCGGCCGACGAGGTTTTCCATTTCACCGATGATGCGTGCCGCGCTCTTGAATCGCTGCGTATGGTTCCACATCGAGGCCGCGCAACAGAACGCGCAGCCGTGCGGACAGCCCCGCGCCGATTCGATCGTCGCCGGGTGGCCATGCGGTTGCAGGCGGAAGCGGTATTGCGCCAGGTCGACGATGTCCCAATTCGGCAGGGGCAGCGCGTCCAGGTCGGGCAGGAACGGCGCCTCGGGATTGTGGCGCGCCCGCCCGTCGCGGTCGCGGTACGACAGGCCGGGAATGTCGTCGAGCGGGCGGCCGTCCCGCAACGCGCGCAACAGGTTTTGAAACGGCGGCTCGCCCTCGCGCCGCACGACCACGTGGACGCCGCGCGCCAGCCACTGGTCGGCGTAGAAGGTCGCGTGGTGGCCGCCGAGCACGATCAGCGTATTGGGAAAATGCTTCCGGATCAGCCGCACCGTCAGTTCGGTGTTGAGCGCGACGAGGGGCGAAACGGCGCTCAGGCAGACGACCGGCGCGCTGCCGAGCTGCGCCAGGTAATCGGTGTAGTCGAGCCGGCGGTCGAGCCCGGCGTCGAGGTAGCGCACCGGCAGCTCGGGAATCATCGCCGCCAACTGCGGAAAACAACTCGAGGGCGCCGCCAGGATGTGCCGCGTGAAATCGTTCGAAAACGGCCAGCCCTGATAGAGGTTGCGCGGCATCAGAAACAGGACGCCGTCGCGCCGCAATCGGGCGGCGAACGCGACGGGACGGTCGACGGCGCTCACCAATTCGTGTCCCTCCGCGAAAATTGGAAAAATTGCAGGCCGTAACGCAGGCGCGGCAGCGCCTGGCGGAGCCAGCCCGGATTCTTGCGCAGCACGTACCACAACAGGCGCGGCAAATGGCGCGGGTGCGCGTAAAACGAACGCGTCACGCGGCGGATTTCGCGGTTGATCAACGCCGGGGGCAGCGGCGTCACCTCGTCCGTGCTTTGGTACCGCTCGCCGAACTCGGAGTTGCGCAGCAGGCCCAGCGGCATGATCGTCAGAATGTCGGGCCGGTGTTTTTTCACCCAGCGTTCGGTGGCGCGCATGGTTTCCCGCGTTTCGCCCGGCAGGCCGAAAATGATGCCCACAAAAGTCAGGATGCCCAGGCGGCGCGCCAGCCGCAACTGCTCGGCCAGCATCGCCGGCTCCTCGGCGCGGCGGTGGATGCCCTGCAGGATGCCGGCGTCGGTCGATTGCAGGCCGTAGACCACCATGTTCAGCCCGCTCGCGGCCAGGCGGCGCAGGTAGGATTCGCGCCGTTCGCCGAAGGACGCCGGATGCAGGTAGCACGACCAGTTGGGCCGGTTCGGGATCGCCTCGTACAGGTCGAGAAACCGGTCGAGCCAGCGCGGGTCGGCCCCGAACAGGTCGTCGCGGAAGTGCAGATACCGCGCGCCGTGGCGGTCGATCAGCTCGCGCGCCTCGTCCAGCAGGTTGCCGGGGCTGCGCAGCCGCCAACTGCGCCCCCAGAAGCCGGGCGAGCCGCAGAACGAGCAGCGCATCGGGCAGCCGCGCGAGCCGACCAGTTCCAGCATCGGCCGGCGGCAGTTGGGATTGCCGGTGATGAAATAGCGGTCGACGTATTTCCGCCAGGGGAACGGCAGCGCGTCGAGATCCTCGACGAGCGGCATCGGCGCGGTTTGATGCACCTGGCCGCCGGGCAGATAGGCGATGCCGCGCACACGGTCGAGCGGCAGTTGGCCCTCGAGGTGATCGAGGAACTCCGCGAAGGTCGCTTCGCCTTCGCCCAGGCAGACCGCGTCCGCCCCGGCCTGCAGCACCGGCAGGGGATCGAACGACGGCCCGCCGACGATCACCGCGGCGTCGGTTTCGCTTTTGATGCGCCGGACGTACGCGGCCACCTTGGCGATCAGCGGATCGTAATGGCAGCAATAAAGGCCGACGAAGCGCGTCCGTTCGCGCCGGATGCGTTCCACCACCGTCGCGGCGTCGAAGGCTTCCACCTGCTGGTCGAGCAGGTCCGCGTCGTAGCCGCGCCGGTGCGCGACGGCCGCCAGGTACAGCAGGCCGAGCGGCGCGTTGGCGTTGATGCCCTGCACCGTGAGGTTGTGGCCGCGCACGGCCCGGCGGGAACCGTCCGGAAACAGATTGAGGTACAGGAACAGCCCCGTTCCTTTGGCCGGCCCAGCGATGTGGTGTTCCGCGACCACTCGTCAACTCTCCCTCGACGCGCGCCGCCCCAGCAGCGAAGCCAGCCGCCGCCGCAGATCGCCCCGTTGGCCGGCACCGGCCGCGGTGCGCAAAAGGCGCCAAAAGGCCCGTGGGCGCAGGTAAAAACTCAGGTAGGCCCAAAGCTGCCGCCGCTTCAACCCGCCGCGCGACAAATCCGGCAGCGGCACGCTGGGCGCGTCGTACTGGAAGCTTTCCCAATCGATGTCGCCGAGTCGGCCGGCGCGTTGCAGCCGCGCGGTGATCTCGGTACCCGGCAGCGGCGAAAACAAAAAGAACAGCGCGTAATCCAGGCCCGCGCGCCGCGCGAAGCGGATGCTGTTGGCGACCGTCCGCCGCGTCTCGGTCGGATAGCCCAGAATGAAGTAGCCGTTGGTCGTCAGCCGCGTTTCGCGCTTGATCAGCCGGATCGTTTCGGCCACCGCGGTCAGTTTCGTGCCCTTGCGCATGTCGTCGAGCACTTCCTGGTTGGCCGATTCGACCGCGAGGCTCAGCGCGTGGCAGCCGCTGCGTTCCATCAGCCGCAGCAGGTCGGCGTCCAGCGCATCGAGGCGCACGCCGGTCGACAGGCAATCCCAGCGCACGCCGAGCCCGGCCCGCAGCAGCGCCTCGCAAAAGCCTACGACGTGTTCGCGCCGCGAGGTGAAATTGTCGTCCTGGATCGAGACCGATTCGACGCCGTAGTCGCGCCGCAGCCGGGCGATTTCCGCGACGACCCGTTCCGGCGAGCGGTAGCGCACGCGGTGGCCCGTCAGGCGGTGGCCCATGCAATAGGTGCAATGGAAAGCGCAGCCGCGCGAGGTGTGAATCGGCACGAGGGCGGCGTTGCGGATCGGGGTGCGGTACGGCAGGTATTCGGCCAGGCCGACCCGGTCCCACGGCGCCTCGCCGAAAGCGTCGAGATCGGCGACGTAGTCCGGCGGGTTGGCGCGCACGGTTTCGCCGTCCCGCCAGATCAGCCCCGGTACCTCGCCGCGCCAGTCGCCCGGCGACGCGCCTTCGCGAGCCAGCCGCGGCAGGCCCGGTTCGCCCTCGCCGACGAAGGCGTAATCGGCTTCGGGCACCGTGGCGAAAACCTGCTCGACCAGACCCGACGGATGCGGCCCGCCCAGGACCGCCACGATCCGCGGGTTGCGGTCTTTCAGGCGGCGCAGCAGGGCGCGGGCCGGGCCGATCTGGTGCGAATAGAGCTTGAGCCCCAGCAGCCACGGTTCGTCGCGGCCGTAGCGGGCCAGCAGGTCGTCGGCGGCGGTGGGATGCAGCACGCCGTCGTGGTAGGCGGCTTCCACCCCGTTTTGCTCTAACGCCTTGAGCAGGTAAGCCAATCCCAGATCGACGCAAACGGGGAAATTCTGCCCGCCGGACGGCGTCAACCGGTGCAAGACCACCTGCAAGGACATGTTAAACCCCTCTGTTCCTCACTCCCAATTTTTTTCGACCCGAAGTCGGCCGGAATGAGGTTCTAAACCTTCATGATACCACGAAATGTCGCGCCGCGCGGCGGGGCGATCGTGAAACAATCGGCCAGGCCGCCGCCTTCTTTCTTGCCAGGACGATCCCGCTTTCCTATGATGCCTCAACCCTGAAAACAGCGAGGCGAACGAGCCATCATGCGCCTGTTGATCATCGACAACAGCCCTTCCATGGGCGGCAGCATCCGCGATAGCGCCGAATTGGCCAACGAACTGATCCGCCGGCAAACGCCGGTGGGCGTCCTGGCCTCGCGCCCCGACCTGTTCCGGCCGCACCTCGCGGCGGGCGTCGAAGTCCTCACCGCGGAATGGGAAGGCTTTCGCAACGTCTTCGATCCGGCGCTGGGGCTGATGGGGGGGCCGATTCCCCGGCTGAGCGGCTGGCTGGCGATGCGCCGCTTCACCAACCGCCTCGCGCCGGAAATCCGCGCCGTGCTGGACCGCTTCCGGCCCGATCTGGTGCATCTGAACAACCTCAATCTGCCGCAGATTCCGGTGCTGGAAACCTGCCGCGCCGCCGGCCTGCCGGTCGCGTTTTACGCGCAGATGATCCGCGTTTTCGGCGGGCGGGAAAAACGCCTGGCGGCCGCCGCGCAACGGGTGATCTGCATCAGCGAGGCGGTGCGCCGGTTCCTGGTCGACCAGAACGGCGTGCCGGCCGAACGGACCTGCGTGGTCTATCCCGGCATCGACGCCGCCGCCTATGCGCCGCCGCCCGACCCGTCGACGCGGGCCGAACTGGGCTGGCCGCCCGACGCGCCGGTGGCCTGCCTGTTGGGGCGGATTTCGCGCTGGAAAGGCCAGCACGTGGCGATCGCCGCCTGGCGGGAGGTCACGGCCCGGTTGCCGCAGGCCGTGTTGGCGATCGTCGGCACCGGCGACGCCGAATACCTGGCGGAATGCCGGCGGTTGGCGCAGGAAAACGGCGTGGCCGACCGCGTCCATTTCGTCGGTCACCGCGGCGATGTGCCGCGTGTCCTGGCCGCCTGCGATCTGGTCATTCATGCGTCCTGCTACGCCCAGCCCGAACAGGGCACGGTGGAGGCGCTGGGCCTGGTCGTGATGGAAGCGATGGCCGCCGGGCGGCCGGTGATCGCGACCGCGGCCGGCGGGCCGCCGGAACTGGTCGCGGACGGCGAAACCGGCCGGCTGGTAACGCCGGGCGACGCCGCGGCGATGGCGGCCGCGGTCTTAGGTTACCTGGAGAACCCGGAAGCCGCGCGCGCCGCAGGGGCCGCCGGCCGCCGTCGCGCCGCCCGGTTCACCCTGGACCGGATGGCCGAACAATTTCTCGCGGCCTATCGCGAAGCCGCCGAATCCATTGGTAAAACCCTTCCATAAAAACATAGAATAACAAAATTTCGCGCGAGCGCTGATCCCCGGCCGCCGCCGAGCCGACGCCCGTCCGAACGGTGCAAAACCGCCGTTTTCCGCCTTGACAGGCTTCGGTGGGGTCTGGTAGTTTCGTCAATGAGTGAAGATTCATTCAGTGTCCGTGACAAACCACGGGCGATGGCGTTCCAAGCAGGGGAAAGGCCATCTTCATCCGAACCCATTAGAACTGGAAGCCAGTCGACCTCCCACGAGGGGGGGTCGTGGTCGGATTGACGGGAGCACGGGGTGCAATCGTATAACCTGAATTTAAGTAAGGGACGCAACTCCACCAAGGATAAGCACGAACGCATCTTGCGGGCCGCCATTAAAGTCTTTGCCAAAAACGGCTTTCACAACTCGAAAATCAGCCAGATCGCCAAGGAAGCCGGCGTCGCCGACGGCACGATCTATCTCTATTTCAAGAACAAGGACGACATCCTGATCAAGCTGTTCGAGGAACGGCTCGACGACGTGAACAACCGGTTCCAGGAAGTGCTGGACGGCATCGCCGATCCCGAGGAAAAACTGCGCACCTTCATCGCGATGCACATCGAATTGATGGACCAGAACCGGCACCTGGCCGAGGTGATCAGCGTCGAACTCCGGCAAAGCCATAAATTCATGAAGGAATACGTGCCGCGCAAGTTCGCCGAGTACCTGAACGTCATCAGCCGTATCATCCGCGAGGGCAAGGATCGGGGCGTGTTCCGCGCCGATGCCCATCCGGGAGTGGTCAAGCGCATGTTGTTCGGGGCCTTGGACGAACTGGTGTTGTATTCGGTCTTGTCGCCCTCGCCGAAGTACGAATTCAAAACCTTGGCACAGCAGGCGACCGACCTGTTCATTCGGGGGTTGAAAAACTGACCGCCGGTCGGCGGTTGCGATAAGCGACAACCATCTGCTTTTTATTCAAAGGAGGGGTACCGTGAATATCGTCGTCTTGTGCAAGCAGGTGCCGGACACCGAGACCAAGATCAAGTTGCTCGGTGACAACAGCAACATCGATCAAGAGGGGATCAAGTGGGTGCTCAACGTTTACGATGAGTTCGCCGTTGAAGAAGCCCTGAAGATCAAGGAAGCCGGGAAAGCCCAGAAGGTGACCGTCGTCTCGATCGGCCCGAAGCGCTGCGAAGAAGCGCTGCGCACGGCGTTGGCGATGGGCGCCGACGACGCGATCCACCTCGAGGACGATTCGCTCTACGGCGTCGATCCGTACGTCGTCGCCAAAGGCCTGGCCGGGCTGCTCAAGGGCCTGGACTACGGCATCATCCTCAGCGGCAAGCAAGCCGTCGATGACGACGCGGCCGCCGTGCCGCAGATGCTGGCCGAAATGCTGGGCATCGGCCAGGTGACCGTCGTGAGCAAGGTGGAAGTGGGCGCCGACGACGTGAAGGCCTACCGCGACATCGAAGGCGGCGCGAAGGAAGTCGTGCAGGGCAAGATGCCGATCATCCTCGCCGCCACCAAGGGCCTCAACGAACCGCGTTACGCCAGCCTGCCGGGCATCATGAAGGCCAAGCGCAAGCCGCTGGCGAAGAAAACCGCCGCCGACGCCGGCACTTCCGCCGGTGACGCGAAAACCAAGATCGTCGGCTGGTCGCTGCCGCCGCAACGCCAGGCCGGCAAGGTGTTCAAGGGCACCGCGGACGACCTCGCGGCGCGGATCGCCAACGTGGTGAAGCTCCTCCGCGAAGAAGCGAAGGTCATCTAATCCAACTACTTCCCGGCGAAACCGGGTTCGAACAGGAGAAGGAACAATGTCGAACGTACTGGTCATCGCGGAGCTCCGGGGAGCGGAGCCGAAAAAGATCACCTTTGAAATGCTCAGCGCCGCCAAGAAAATCGCCGCGGGCCTGGGCGGTCAGGTTCTGGCCGCAGCCGTGGGCAAGGGCCTGGCCGGCTTGGGCGCGAAATTGGGCGCTTACGGCGCCGCCAAGGTCTTCCTGGCCGACGGCGTCGAAAAATACAACACCGAAGGCTACGCCAACATTTTGGCCGGCCTGATCAAAGCGGAAAACCCGGGCGTGGTGCTGTTGGGCGCCACCGCGATGGGTAAAGACCTGGCCCCGCGCCTCGCCGTGAAAGTCGGCGGCGGCCTGGCCAGCGACATCGTCGGCTACCGGATGGACGGCGCCAACTTCATCGCCAAGCGGCCCGTCTTCGCCGGCAAGGCGTTCATCGAAGTCGCGTTCCCCGGCGCTCCGGCCATCGCCACCGTTCGCCCGAACACCATTCCAGTGGAAGAAGGCGGCGCGGCGGCCGGCGCGGAAGCCGCGATCGCGGCCGACCTGGGCGCCCCGAAGGCCCAGATCGTCGAAATCATGGCGGCGGCGAGCAGCCGCCCGGACCTCACCGAGGCCGAGCGCATCGTCTCCGGCGGCCGCGGCATCAAAGACCGCGCCAACTTCAAGATCCTCGAGGAACTGGCCGACGTCCTGGGCGCCACGGTGGGCGCGTCGCGCGCCGCGGTGGACGCGGGTTACGCCGATCAGCCGATGCAGGTCGGGCAGACCGGCAAGGTCGTCAACCCGAGCCTGTACATCGCCTGCGGCATTTCCGGCGCCATTCAGCACCTGGCCGGGATGCGCACCTCCAAGGTGATCGTGGCGATCAACAAAGACGAGGAAGCGCCGATCTTCCAGATCGCCGATTACGGCATCGTCGGCGACCTCTTCGAGGCCGTGCCGATTCTGACTCAAGAAGTCAAGAAGATGCTGGCCAGCTAAGCGTTTTTGCCTGAACGGGCGAGGCGGCGCGTGGGGCGTCGCCTCGCCCTGACGATCTTTTCATAACGAGGAGTATCAAGCGATGCCAACCGAAGAAATCGTGAAAAGCGGCGTCGAACGCCTGCCCATGTGGGAAATGTACCCCGGGTTCTGGGCGTACACGCGGTGGATCATTTACGCCATCGCCGTGGTCGTGGTTGCCGTGTTCGTTTATGGCTGGTGGCAACGCATCCAGGCCTACCGCCTCGGGCGGAAGGCGGAAGGGGCACTCGACGCCAAGGGCGCCCGCGCCGGCGAACTGCTGCGCTACTGGATCGCCCAACTCAAAGTCATCAAGGAAACCTATCAGGGGACTTTCCACCTGTTGATTTTCTGGGGCTTCGTCGTGCTGTTCATCGGGACCGCGCTGACGGTGCTCGATGAAGACTTCTGGCGGCTGCTGACCGGCAACAAGTTCATCCACGGCAATTTCTACGTCATTTTCAGCTTCCTGCTGGATTTGTTCGGCCTGCTGGCGATCGTCGGCATCGTCCTGGCCATGTTCCGCCGTTACGTGACCAAGCCCAAGGGCCTGGACAACAAATCCGAGGACGCGACGCTGCTGTTGTTCATCCTGGCGATTCTCGTCACCGGCTTCCTGACCGAGGGCGCGCGCATCGGCGTGGTGATGGGCGCCAAGGGCCTGAACAACGTCGGCTACGAGGCCTCGAGTTTCGTCGGCTTCGGGCTCGGCAAGCTATTCGGCGACAGCCCGGCCCTGCACAAGCTGTTCTGGACCGTGCACATTCTGATCTCGCTGGCCTTCGTCGCGCTGATTCCCTACACCAAGGCATTGCACATCTTCTCGACCGCGGGCAGCATTTTCACCCACAGCCTGAAGCCCAAGGGCAAGATCATCGAACCGATCCCCGACATGATGGAGCGGATGGAAAAGGGCGAGGAAGTCGAACTGGGCTACAAGCGCCTCGAAAACCTCACCTGGCGTGAAATCCTGCAGCTCGACGCCTGCACCCGATGCGGCCGCTGCCAGGACCAGTGCCCGGCCTACAACACCGGCAAGCACCTCTCGCCGAAGGAATTCATCCAGGCCACCAAGAATTATTGGCAGGCCAAGTGGGCCGCCAAGCGCGACGCGCAGGTGGAACTGTCCGGCAAGCCCGCCGAGGGCGCCGCGGAAGCCGTGCCCGAGGGCGGGAAGTTCCTGCTGAAGGTCGAGGCGGCGATGAACGGCGAGGAGCCGGCGGTTGTCGGTTACGTCGATTCGAAGGTCCTGTGGGATTGCACCAACTGCATGGCCTGCATGAACGCCTGCCCGGTGATGATCGAGCACGTGCCCCTCATCACCGCCATGCGGCGCGAGCTGGCCATGGAGTTCGACGACTCCGAGGCCGCCTGCAAAACCTTCTTCAAGAACATGGACACCAACTGCAACCCGTGGGGCATGAACCCGGGCGACCGCGCCAAGTGGGCGGCGGAAGACGGCCTGCCCACGGTGTTCGACAACCCCGAATACGAATACCTGTTCTTCATCGGCTGCATGGGCGCGTTCGACGCCAAGGCGATCAAGGCCAACCGGGCCTTCGCGAAAATCCTGAAGGAAGCCGGCGTCAACTTCGCCATCCTCGGCGAAATGGAATTCTGCTGCGGCGACAGCATGCGCCGGCTCGGCAACGAAGCGTCCTTCCAGGCGATCATCGCCATGTTCAAGTCGACCTGCACCGACGCGGGCCTCGATCCGACGTTCAAGGGCAAGAAGGTCGTCACCCTCTGCCCGCACGGCTACAACTGCCTGAAGCACGAGTATCCCGACTTCGGTTTCGAGTGGCAGGTCTTCCACTACACCGAACTGCTGAACCAACTCGTGAAGAGCGGCAAGATCAAGCTGAAGGGCGGCAACGGCAAGACGGCGGTCTACCACGACTCGTGCTTCCTGTCGCGCTACAACGACCTCACGGCCGAGCCGCGCGAGCTGCTGGCCGCCGCGGGCTACCGCGTGATGGAACCCGAGCGCCGCGAGCTCAAGACGTTCTGCTGCGGCGCGGGCGGCGGTCGCGTGTGGCTCGAGGAGCACATCGACGAAGCCAACGGCATCTACCGCATCAACAACGTCCGGGCCGACGAGGTCGTCGGCGTGGGCGCGCAGAACATCGTCACCGCGTGCCCGTTCTGCGGCATGATGTTCGACGAAGCCTGCAAGCGGTCGTCGCTGGAAAAAGCGATGGAATCGCAGCGGCTGGTGGACCTGGCCGAATTGCTGGCCGAAAACATGGTGGTTAAGGAACCCAAGGCCGAATAGTTCGTCGCTGGTCAAACGAACGCCCCCGGGAACCGCGGTTTCCGGGGGCGTTTTTTTTCGGATCGTCGCCCGCGAAACGCCCGTCGCCGCTCCGTGGACTTTCCGGACTTGCTTACGGGGCGGCTTTGGCTTGCAGCGCCTCGACTTCTTGCTTCACGCGGGCAATCCGCTCGTCGACGAGGTTCCAGCCGGCTTCCATCTTGTCTTCCTCATCCTTGGCGCCGGTCAGCTTGGCGAGCGTGTCGTGAAAACGCCGCTGCAGCGTCTCGTCGGCTTCCTTGATTTGCCCGTAGAGGGTCGGATAGAGCGGATCGATGCCCGTGGCCGCGGGCAGCGCGACGCGCCGGGCTTCCAGGTACATCCGGTACCAGCGCGCCAGGTCGCCGGGCCGGTTGCCGGTTTCGATTTCGCGCAAGGCCGCCGCGTGGCGCTCGAGCATCCGCGCGGCGGCTTCCAGCCGCGACAGGTGGCGGCCGACCAGCAGTTTTTGATCCTCGGCCGAACCGATACGGCTTTCGGCCGCGCGCCGGATCGACCAGCGTCCGTCTTTTTCGCGCAAAATCAGGTCGGGATCGCCGAACTGGTAAGCCTTTTCCGGCAGGGCCTTGGGCGCGTTGAAATCCGGCGACAGGATCGCCTCCACGCGGTAGGTCAGCGGCAGCGACAGGCCGAGGTCGACGTAATAGCGCTTCTTCACGACCGGCGTCAGAATCGCCGACTCCACCTGCGCGCCGTACGTCTTGCCGCCCACGGCCCGCACCAGCACCAGCACCCCGTCGGGAACGTCGCAATTGCCGTAGGCGAGCAGCGAACCCGACGGCCCCACCCGCGCCTCCAGCGTGAAACTGTCGAGTTGCGGCAGCGCCCAGCAACCGGCCAGCAAGCCGGCGACCAGCGCCAGGATCAGGCAGCGGAATGTTCGGGAGGCGGTCATCATCGGCTCGATATATAAAGCGTTTCCGGGCATTTGACCAGGGACGGCGCCGGGATTTGCCTTGACGCCATCGGAGGGTCCGGCTAGCTTGAGGCATCCGGCATTCGGGAGCCCAATCATGCGGGAGTTTTTCAGCGCCCGGCACGTGGCGGTTTTCGGCGTTTCGACCCGCCCGGGAAACCTCGGGGCGCGCATCGTGCAAAACCTGCTCAAGTTCGGCTACCCCGGCCGCGTTTCGCCGATCGGCCGCGGCGGCGGCGAACTTGCCGGCCTGCCCATCGTGCCGACGCTGCGGGATGCCGGCGACGGCGTCGACCTCGCGGTGATCCTCACCCCGGCGGCAACGGTGCCGGGGATTTTCGCGGAGTGCGCGGCCGGCGGCGTCAAGCGGTTGATCGTCGAATCGGGCGGCTTCGCCGAACTGGGCGAACGCGGCGCCGCGTTGCAGGCGGAATTAAAAGAATTGGCCCGCCGGCACGGGCTGCGGTTCATCGGGCCCAACGGCATCGGCCTGGTGGACAATCATTCGGGGCTGGCGGTGCCGTTCACCGCGATGCCGCGGCCGCCGCAAGGGCCGGTGAGCGTGCTGGCGCAATCGGGCGGCGTGGGCCTGCTGTACGCCAGCCAATTCCTGGCCGAAGGCATCGGCCTGGCCAAGTTCGTGTCGCTGGGCAACAAGATCGACGTCGACGAAACCGACCTCCTGCCCTTTCTGGCCGCCGACGATTCCACCGGCATCGTCATGGCCTATCTCGAATCGATCGCCGACGGCCGCGCCCTCTGCGCGGCGATCCGCGCCTGCCCGAAACCCGTCCTCGTCCACAAGGCCAACATCGGCGAGGCCAGCCGCGCGATCGCCGGCAGCCACACCGCCGCGCTGGCCAACGACGACGCCGTGGTCGACGCCGCCCTGGCCCAGGCCGGCGCGCGGCGCACCTCGAACCTGGGCGACACCGTCGCCAAGGTGAAGGCCTTTTTGCTGCCGCCGATGAAGGGCGATCGCACGGTCGTGGTCAGCCGCTCGGGCGGCCACGCCATCATCGCCGCCGACGAGTGCGGCAAGGCGGGCCTGGTCTTTCCCGAGTTACCGGCGGAATTTCTCGAACTGGTGCGCCGGGCCGTGCGCGCCGACGTCATCCGCCTGGGCAATCCGCTCGACGTCGGCGACCTCTACGAAATGGACGCCTTCGTGACCATCATGGAAGGGGTCATGGCGCTGCCGGAAATCGACGGCGTGATTTTCCTCTTCATGATGCTGTCCAACTACAACCCGCGCGTTCCCGAACGGCTGGTCGACCGCGCCCGGGAGCTTTGCCGGCAACACGACAAACCGCTGGCCTTGGTGCTCTACACCTACCCCGAGGAGCTGGCGCGCCTGAAGGCCTACAGCGACTTCCCGATTTTCACGTCGGCCGAGGAGGCGGTGGCGGCCCTGGCGGCCGGCCGCGACTGGCGGCGGGCGCAGCAGCGAAAACCCCGAGCGATGCCCCGGCCGCGGCCGAACGCGGCCGCCGCGGCTTTATTGGCCGCGGCGCCGCCCGGCGGCTGGCTGCCCGCGGAACAGGCCTTCGCCCTGCTGGATACTTGCGGCATCGCGCATCCGCCGGTGGCCTTCGCGGCCACCGCCGCGGCGGCGGTCGCGGCCTACCGGCGCCTGGGCGGCCGGGTCGCCCTGAAGCTGGAAAGCCCCGACGTGGTGCACAAAAGCGAAGTCGGCGGGGTCCGGCTCGATCTCGGCTCCGCCCGCGAGGTGCGCGCCGCGTTCGCGCAACTGCGGGAAAACCTGGCGGCCCGGCAACCCGGCGCGCGTTTCACCGGCGCCCTGCTCATGCCGATGGCGCCGCCGGGCCTCGAACTGATCGGCGGCGTCAAATTCGATCCCAGCTTCGGCCCGGTGCTGCTGCTCGGCTGGGGCGGCGTCGCCGCCGAGGCGATGGAAAAGGTCAGCCTGCGCCTGGCCCCGATCACCCGGAGCGAAGCCCTGGAAATGATCGCGGAACTGCCGGGACAAAAACTGCTCGCCGGTTTCCGCGGCCGGCCGGGCATCCGGCGCGGCGCCCTCGCCGATCTGCTCGTGCGGTTGGGTAGGCTCGCCTGGACCCCCGGTCTGGGCGAAGCGGACCTCAACCCCATCGTCGCCGGCCCCGACGGCGTGCTCGCGCTCGACGCGCGTTTCCGCAAGCGGGCGACATGATCCGCTACATCGGCCGCCGCCTGTTGCTGCTTTTACCCACGATGCTGGGCGTCGCGACCCTGGTGTTCTTCTTCCTCCATTTGATCCCGGGCGATCCGGTGGAGGTGATGCTCGGCGAGACGGCCGAGCAGGCCGACAAGGACGCGCTACGCGACAGCCTGGGCCTGAACGAGCCGCTACCGGCGCAGTACGGGCATTTTCTGGCGGGGCTGGCGCGAGGCGAGGTCGGCCAGAGCTTTTTTTACCGCAAACCGGTCGCCGAGGTGCTGCTGGAGCGCCTGCCGGCCACGCTGGAGCTGGCGGTCGCCGCGCTGACGGTCGCGCTGCTCATTTCCATTCCGATCGGCGTGGTGGCGGCCGTCAAGCAATACGGCGCGTTCGACAACCTCAGCATGCTGGTGGCGATGTTTGGCGTTTCGATGCCCAACTTCTGGCTGGGGCCGCTGCTCATCTGGCTCTTTTCGCTGCACGCCGGCTGGCTGCCGGTCGGCGGCCGCGAGGGGCTGGTCAGCCTGGTGCTGCCGGCGGTGACGCTGGGCGCGGGCATGGCGGCGATTCTGTCGCGGATGACGCGGGCCAGCGTGTTGGAGGTGTTGTCGGAGGATTTCGTGCGGACGGCGCGCGCCAAGGGTCTGCCGCCGCGCACGGTGTTGTTTAAGCACGTGCTGCGCAATGCGCTGATCCCGGTGGTGACGGTGGTGGGCCTGCAGTTCGGCGCGCTGCTGTCGGGCGCGGTCATCACCGAAAACGTGTTTTCCTGGCCGGGGCTGGGCACCCTGTTCATCGAGGCGATCCAGAGCCGCGATTATCCGCTGGTACAGGGCTGCGTGCTGTACATCAGCTTCGGCTACGTGCTGATCAACCTGCTGGTCGATCTGCTCTACGCGGCGATCGACCCGCGCATCCGGTACGGCAACTCATGAAGTCGCCGGCCGCCGCGATCGGGTTGGTGCTGGTCGCGCTGTTGGCGACGGCCGCGGTTTTCGGCGGCGCGCTGGCCCCGCACGACCCCGAGGCCCTCGACCTGCCGGGCGCGCTGGCCGGACCGAGCCGCGCGCACTGGTTCGGCCAGGACGAACTGGGCCGCGATTTGGCCTCGCGCCTGCTGGTGGGGGCGCGCGCCAGCGCCCTGGTCGGCCTCGTGGTGATTTCCATCTCGCTGACGGTGGGCACCCTGATCGGCCTGCTGGCCGGCTACCTGGGCGGGGCGGTCGATCAACTCGTCATGCGGCTGGTCGACATCCTGCTGGCCTTTCCCGGCATCCTGCTGGCCATCGCCGTCACCGGCATCCTCGGGCCCTCGCTGGGCAACGTCATCTTCGCGCTGTCGATCCTGGGCTGGACCGGCTTCGCGCGGCTGGTGCGCGGCCAGGTGCTGTCGCTGCGCGAGCGCGAGTTCGTGCTGGCGGCGCGCGGCTACGGCGCCTCGACGACGCGCATTCTCTGGCGGCACATTTTGCCCAACGTGTTGCCGCCGGTGCTCGTCCAGGCGACATTCGGCATGGCCGGGGTGATCCTGGGCGAGGCCAGCCTGTCTTTCCTGGGGCTGGGCCCGCAGAACATCCCGACCTGGGGAGCCATGCTGGCGGGCGGCGTCGACTATCTGTTGTTCGCGCCGTACTTGTCGATCGTGCCGGGACTGGCCATTATGCTGACGGTGCTGTCGTTCAATTTTCTCGGCGACGCGTTGCGCGACCGGCTCGATCCGAAGGCGCAACCCTGGCTGTAGGAGGCCCGCGTGAAATCCGGCCGGACGCCCCTCGCGCTATTGCTGATCGGCGCGGCGCTCTACCTGCTGGTGGCGGTGCATTTCCTCAACTACGCGCCCGACGACATCTACATCACGCTGCGCTACGCAAAAAACATCGCCGCCGGCCAGGGAGCGGTCTACAACCCCGGCGAACGCGTCGAGGGGTTTTCCAACCCGGTCCTGCTGGCGCTGTTGACCGCGCTGCAACCGCTCCTGGCGACCCCCGCGCGCCTGACGGCGGCGGCGAAAGGCATCGGCCTCGTCGCCGGGCTGCTGGCCTTGCTGCTCGGCGCGGCGCTGGCGCGCCGCGACCCCGTCGGGTCTCCATACTGGGGCCTGACGCCGTTGCTCTTCGGCCTGGCCGGCTATCCCGCCTTCTGGGCGGCTTCCGGCATGGAAACGGGGCTGCACCTGCTGCTGCTGGTCCTGGCGCTCGGCGGTTACATCCGCGCGCTGGAAACCGGACGCCGGGCCTGGCGCGCGCTGGCCGGCCTGCTCTTCGGCCTGCTGGCGCTGTCGCGGCCCGAGGGCGTCATTTTCCTGGTCGCCGCCCTGGCGGCGCGGGCGCTTTTGTTGCGGCGCGACGGGGCGCGGCCGGACGCGGCCGACGCGATTTTCACATTGCTGGCGCTATTGCCGCTGGGCGGTTATTTCCTCTGGCGGCACGCCTATTACGGCCTGTGGTGGCCGAACACGTTCTACGCCAAGGCCGGCGGCGGTTTGAGCACCTGGGCCGACGGCGGGCGCTACCTGCTGGGCGCCCTGGGGCCGGCGCTCTGGGGCAACGCGCTGCTCCTGCCGCTGTTCGCGGCGGACCTCGCGCCCTGGCGCAAAACCACGGCGCGGTCGCTCGTGCTGCTGGCCGCGCTGGCCGCCCAGGCCGCGTTCATCGTCGTCGGCGGCGGCGATTGGATGCCGGGCTGGCGCTTCGCGGTGCCGGCGATGGCGATCCTCTGCCTGCTGGCGCCGACGGTCGCCGCGCGCCTCGAACAGGCGTTGCACCACAAGCGGGTCGCCGACTGGACCGCCGGTTGGCGTCGCGTGGCGATCGCCCTGCTCGTGCTGCCGGCCCTCGCCGCGCACCTCTACGCGGTCCGACAAACCAGCCGCGCGCCGAGCGGCTGGACCGGCTATCGCGACGCCGAGTTCTTCGCCGCGCCTTACGCGAAGGTGGTCGATTGGCTGCAAGGGCAAACCCCGGGCTCCGACTGGCTGGCGACCGGCGAAGCCGGCCTGATCCCCTACCTGACCAATCTGCCGACCATCGACTGCTTCGGGTTGACCGACGCCCACCTCGCGCGCGTGCCGGGCAAACGGCACGAGAAGGTCGACCCGGCGTACATCCTCGGCCGGCGGCCGCGGTTCATCATCATCGGCGGCGCGCGGCGGACGGCATCGGGCCTGAGCAGCGATTTCGCCTACGGCCGCAGCCTGCTGGAGCATCCGCTTTTCCAGAGCGACTACCGCCTCGCCCACCAGGAGGATTCGTTGCTCGTTTACGAGCATCGGTAACCGCCTCTTTTCCGCGACGGTCTTTGACTTTCCCCATCCCCCTGAATATCATTGCTTCGCGCAAACAATCAGAGAAAGAAGAACGAGAGGAGTATTTTGAGCATCGTTTTCGGCCCCGTTCCCAGCCGCCGGTTAGGTTACAGCCTGGGCATCGATTTGCTGCCGCCCGATCACAAGCTATGCACCCTGGATTGCATCTATTGCCAGGTCGGTTGCACCTATGCCAAATCGCTCAAGCGCGGGTTGCCGGTGCCGACCGCCGAGGTGAACCGGGCCATCGACGAAAACCTGCCCAAAAACGGCATCGACGTCGTTTCGTTTTCCGGCTCCGGCGAGCCGACACTGCACCGCGATCTCGGCCAGTTCATCGACCGCGTCAAAAACCGCTGCCGGACCCCGGTCGTGGTGATCACCAACGCGACGTTGATCGACCGGCCCGATGTGCGCCACGATCTGGCCAAGGCCGACATCGTCGTGCCGAGCCTCGACGCCGCCACGCAGACGATGTTCGAAAAACTCGACCGCCCGCACGCCGGCCTGCGGGTCGACCGGATCATCGACGGCCTCGAGGAATTCCGCCGCGAATACCCGGGCAAGATCTTTCTCGAAATCATGCTGGTCAAGGGTTACAACGACGACCCGGCCGAACTGATGGCCCTGCGGCGGGCGATGGATCGCCTGCGTCCCGATAAAATCCATTTGAACACCGTGGTGCGCCCGCCGGCGGAGGAATACGCGCAGGCTCTGAGTCCGGCGGAACTGGAGCGCATCGCGCAGATGTTCGGCCCGGCGGCGTCGGTCGCCGGCCCGCCGCCGACCGCCAACCGCTCGCCGGACGACGACGATCTGGAGACGCGGGTGCTCGAGATGATCCGGCGCCGCAGCGTGACGTTGGAAGACATCACCAAGAGTCTGGGTTTGCATAAAATCGTGGCCACGAAAATCGTCGAAAAATTGATCGCGGAGAAAAACATCAAGCGAGTCGTGCACGGCGGCGTCATCTACTTTCGCGAATTCTACTAAACCGGGTGAGCGATCATGGCGACAAAGAAAGTGCTGATCATCGAGTTCAACGCCGGCGACGCGGCGCTTCTGGAAACGGCGCTGCAAAAGCCGGGCTACCAGACCCTGCTGGCGTCGACGGGCGCCGAAGGGGTGCGGCTGGTTCTCGACGAATTCCCCGATCTGGTCGTTTTGAACCTGCTGATGCCGGATTTGCAGGGAACCGAGCTGATCCGCCGCATCCGCGCCCGCGACGTCAAGGTGCCGATCGTCGCGATCAACCAGTTGACCGCCGCGAGCCCGTTCCTCATCCGCCGGATGGGCGCCAACGATCAAATCACCAAGCCGATCGACGCGGCGCGCCTGCTGGAAATCGTCGAACGGCTGATCGGCAAGGCCGATTCCGGCGGCGGTGACGACCGCGCGGCGCGCGTCCAGCAGCGGAAAATCCAGGAAGAAGGCATCCCGGCGGAAAGCACTTTCAAGCAAATGCCGTTTCATCTGTTGCTCGGCCGGATCTTCCACCTCAAGACCAGCGGCGTGCTCTCGGTGAAGGATGAGTTCGGCGAGATCGAAATTTCCTTCGAACAGGGTTTGCCCGTTTTCGTCGATTCGGAAGGCTTCGCCCGCCGGTTGGTGCGCGACGATAAAATCGACGGCGAGGTCGCCCGTGAAATCCGTAATCGCGCGCTGCAGGAAGGCATCACCGAACAAGAGGCGGTGGAACGGATGGAATTGCTGCCGCCCGAGCAATTGCGCGACGCCGTCCGCGGCTTCGGTTACGCCATTCTGCGCGACCTCTGCCGGCCCAGCGGTTCCCGGTTTTCCTGGCTGGCGCATCCGGTTTCCGGCGGCGAACCGCTCGACCCGGCTGTCATCATCGAACTGGCCGCCAAGCGGCATTTCTCGCCCGAAAAAATCACCGACTCGCTGGAAGGCAAGGGCCGCGCGCTCAAAGCCATGTACCTCGGCGACGATCCCGAACGACTGCCCGACCTGGCCAAGCGCCCGATGATCCAAAAAGCGGTGGAGGCGGCGCAACGGCACCGGGTGCTCGGCGATGTCCTGTCGATGGCCGACAACGACCAGGAAAAAATCACCTGGGCGGTATACGCGCTGGGCATCCTGAAAGTCATCACGTTCAATCCGGAAGAGGAATGGAAATCCGCGGCCCGACCGCCAAAGGTGGAACCGCCGAAAGCCGAACCGCCGCGTCCGGCCCCGCCAACGACCGCGACTTCCGCCCGACCGGCGGCCCCGCCGACGACCGCGACTTTCGCCCGGCCGGCGGGCCCGCCGACGACCGCGACTTTCGCCCGGCCGACGGCCCCGGCCGATTCCGAGGCCGATGCGGACAAGCCGGAAGAAGAGGAATCGGCGGCCGGCCCGCTTTCCGACAAGCGGTTGTTGCGGCTGGGCCGCCAGTTGCTCAAAAGCAAGACCTACAGCAAGGCGCAAAAATGCTTCGAGGAACTGCTCGTCCGGCGCGGCGACGATAAAATCGTGCTGCTCAACTACGCGCAGGCGACCTCGCGCAATCGGTTCATGGATTCGTCGGAGCGGCTGTTCGACAGCGTCGATGCCCTGCGCCGCACGCTCGAAATGGACCCGAATTACCTCGATGCCCGCCTCGAGCTGGCGCGGATTTTCAACGAGGCCGGCGAGCCCGATCTGGCGGTTTCCGAACTGGAAAAAGCGCAGGAAATCGATCCCGCCAACCAGGATGTCCAACGCGAGATGCGCAATATCCTGCGCCGCGTCGAGCGGGTGGACGGCGCCGACCCGGGGAACTGAAACATGTACGTCGGTTATACGGATATCGATTCCGAGGAAACACCCCTCGGTCTGTTGACCCTCCGCCGCTACGACGCCGAGAACGGCGACGTCGGCTACGAAATCCGCCTGGGCGGCAATTTTCTCATGGCCTCGCACGGCGCGCACAGCGAACAGGCCATGGCGCCCCTGGCCCACGAACGCCTGCAACGACCGGTCGAATCGCTCGCCGTGCTGGTCGGCGGCCTCGGCGCCGGGCACACCTTGCGCGCCATCCTGGCCTTGCCGGGCGTCACCCGAGTGGTGGTCGCCGAGATCGGCGCCAAGGTGGTCGAGTGGAACCGGCTCTATTTCCGCGAGGTCACCGGCGGCGCGGTGGACGATCCGCGCGTCGAGATGCGCATCGCCGACCTGGCCGACGTGCTGCGCGACAGTCCGGCGGCGTTTGATCTGCTGCTGCTGGACGTGGACAACGGGCCGGGCTGGCTGGCCGCGCCGGGCAACGCGGGATTGTACGACCGCGCCGGCGTGGAGACCTGCCGCGACGCGCTGCGCCCCGGCGGCGTGCTGGCCGTCTGGAGCCCGCAACCCAATCCCGTTTTTCTGGAAGCCCTACGGTTGGTTTTCCCGGCCGTCG
Organism: Myxococcales bacterium; assembly: GCA_012517325.1. NCBI lineage: Bacteria > Pseudomonadati > Myxococcota > Myxococcia > Myxococcales > Myxococcales bacterium. The sequence continues at coordinate 37,527 of JAAYVF010000122.1, forward strand.
AGGAATTCGACACCACCGAAATCGGCAAAAAGCTGAACGAGCCGGGCGATACGATCTACCTGGCGGTCCGCCCTCATTAATCATTCGTGACGGTAATCCCCGCTTCCGCGGCGACGAGGCACGCCCGCGCGAGCGCCGCGCGCTGGATTTCGTCCGCCGGCCGCGGTAGCCGCCACTCGAAGCAACCGGCCCGCGCCAGTCGATGTGCCAGCAGCCGTGACGGCTCGGGCGCGTAGCCCAGATCGAGCCGGAACCGCACCGCCAGATCGGCTGCGGCGAGCAACGTCGCGAACTCGTCCAGGCGCCGATGATCGACCGTTCCGGCCGCATCCAGAAAAACGAAGTGGCGCACACCCCACCGTGTCAGGTGATCGCGCATTTCCGCCACCAGCCGCGCCGCCGAACGGGGTCGAGCCGCCGCGCCGCCGGGATTGAAGGCCAACGGCAGCGCCCGGGCCCGGTAAGCGGCCGGATCAAAGTCCTCGTAGGTCGGCGCGGGCATTTGATCGGCCTCGGCCAACGGCGGGCGCGGGCGATACGGCGTACGTCCGGTCGCGCCCGGACAGAGCACACCCGGCAGCGCGGCCGGATCGCGCCGCGCGGCGATCGCCTCGAGCAACGCGACGACGGTGATTTCCGGCGGACCGATCACCAGGGCGTCGGCCGCGATTTCGGCCGACGTCGCGGCGGCCGGCGGTTCGGCCAGGCCCGGGCCGAATAAAAAAAGGAAGCGCGCGGCGTTCTTTTTCAAGCGGCCGGACAGGCGGATCGCCGCCGCGCGATTCTCGGAAACGACATACAGCCCGACGATCGCTTTCTCGGCCCGGTCGATTTCCTCGGCCAACGCCTCGTCCGTCGCCGCGGGAGTCAGCGCCGCCGCGTCGAGCAGCCGGGGCCGATAACCGGCGTGGCGCAGAAATTCCAGTTCGTAGGCCAGTTCCAGCGGCGGCAGATCACGGTCGGCCGGCGGCACGTGAACCAGCAGCACCGCGTCGGCCAGCGGGCCGGACGGTCGGACGCAGCCGCTCAGCAGCTCGTCCTGGCGGCGCAGCAGTTCCCGCGCGCGCGCGGCGATTTCCGGCGCTTGTTGTTGCAGTTCGCGGAGACGTTCCCGCGGTTCGCGGGGGGAGGTCACGTCCGGTCCGTCGGCTCGCCGGCGGCGCGGCCGGAACGCAGCCGTTGCTTGCCGTTGGTCAGCAGGTTGACCGAAAAGAGCCAGACCAGCTTGGGCAGTTTGACGAGTACCACCTCGGCGCGACGCGCCCATTTGCCGCGAAACTTGGCGAAGGGGATCGCCCGCGCGTCGGCCAGTTCGCGCGTCAGCTTTTCGTTTTCGAAGCGGAGCCGGTTGATTTCGACCGACAGCTCGCCGAGGTGCCTGGCTTGCCGCTCGGCCTCGCCGCGCGCCGCCTCGCCCGCGGCGGCGCGTTCGACCAGATCGCTTTCGGTTTGGGCAAGCCGCTCGCGCAGCCGGTCGTTTTCGCGCTCCAGATCGAGCCCGTGCAGCCGGCGTTCCTCGGCCGCGTTCTCCAGCGCGGCGAAGCGGGTTTCGGCCTGCGCCAGCAAGGCGGTCTGTTCGGCGGCCAGCTTTTCCTGGTCGGCCAGTTTCGCGGCCACCTCGCTTTGCAGGCTTTCGGCCTTGTCGCGCCAGCTTTCGAGCAGCGTTTCCTTCTTGCGCAGTTCGTTCTCGAACCAGGTTTCACGCTCGCGGCGTTGTGCTTCCCAGATCTCGGCTTTACGCCGCATTTCCTCGTGCAACTCGCCGATCTTTTCCTTGCCCTCGCGGATTTTTCGATCGGACTCGCTACGGTAGTAATCGCGGAACCCCGCGATCAACGCCGGCGCGGGCGATCGCTTCACCGGGTTATCGACGAACGCCAGCAGCGGGCCGGCGACACGATCCCACGTGTATCGCTCGCGGACCAGCCTTTGCGCGGCCTGGCTCTTGCGGGCCGTTTCCTCGGGGTCGTCGAAGAGGGAAGCGACCGCGGCGCGCACACCCGCGACGTCCCGCGGATCGAGCACCCAGCCGGCGCCCGCCTCGCGGATCGGGCCGGCCAGTTCGCCGTAATCGCCGTAAATCACCGGCAGGCCGCACCACAGGTATTCGAGCGTCCGCGTGGTGATGGCCAATTCGCGCTCGGCGTTGGGCGCGTAAAGGTCGAAGGCCGCCGTCGCCGCCGCGTAATTTTCGAGCAACTCGCCGTGCGGCTTGAGCCCGGGCCAGGCGACGCTCGCCAGCCCGGCCAACTCCGCCGCGTAATCCTTGCCTTGCCCGCGGTTGCCGCCGTAAAGCGGATGATCGGCGACGACCGGCGGTGGACCGACGAACAGAGCCAGTTCGCCGCCGCGCTCGGCCAGCGCTTCCGCCGCGGCGCGCAACCCGGGAAAGGGATCGATCCACGGCCAGGTCAGGCCGCCGAAGACGACCCGCACCCGTTCGCCGGGTTGCCGCGCCGGCAGCGCCGGCGGCATGCCCAGCGGCACCAGCGCCAGCGGCGGACATTGCGGCGACGCGCCCGCCATGAGAAACCACGCCAGGAAGTAAGCCTTCTGCACACGACCCGGACACAGGAGCAGGTCGGCGCGGCCGAGGGTTTCGATCTTGGTCAGCGCGTCCGACAAGTAGTTCGAGCCGGTCTTGAAAGCGTTTTCCAGCGTGAGCGGCCCGTGCAGGTCGATCGCCAGCGGCATGGGCAGGCCGGGGTCGAGGTAGCTGGCCAATCCCCATTGCTCGACCAGCACCACTTGCGGCATCGCCTCGTACACGATCCGGCTCAGGGTTTCGGGTTCGTGCAGGTAGGGGCGATATTCCTCGGGCAGGTCCGGGTGCTTGTCGGCCAGCGCCGCCGGCAGCGAGATCAGCACCTGGTGGCCCGCGCCGCGCAAGGCTTCGACGAGCCCGCGAACGCGCAGTCCGCCGCCCGCCACCGGCGCGCCGGGCAACGGCGGCAATTCGGACGTAATGACCAGTACCGTGCGCTTCATGGCGACCCTTGATCCGGCAATTCGCTTGAGTTTACCGGCAAAGAATACACTTTTTCAGGGAACGAAACCACAAGAAGCCCCGTTTTCGATCACCGTCGTTTCCGGCCGGCGGTAGAGGACCACGCGCACCGGCGCCGGTTCATCGCCGGGCGGCCAGGACCGGTCCTCGACCGCCGCGAAACCGGCTTGTCGCAGGGTTTGCGCGACCAGCGCCGCGCCGCGGTCGACGCCGCGCCAGCCGGTGTGCGTCAACAGCAACGCCGCCGCGCGGCAATTCGTCAGCCGAGGCAACAGCGCCGCCATGTCCTTTTCGCCGGCGATACCCGGCCGGGCACGGACCATCGCCGTCGCGGCCGGCGGCCGCACATCGTCCGGCACGCCCAGCGAGGGGCGGCCCCGGCCGTACCAGCGATAGCCGTCCACCGCGAACCACGCCACGCCCAGCACTACGCCCGCCTCGCCGAGCCGGCCGTCGATCCACCGGCTGGCCGCGCACAAATCCTCGCGGCCCTCGCGCCAGGCGGCCGGCGCGCCGAACAGATTGGCCACCACGACCGCCAACGCCAGCCCGACCGCCCATTGACGCCGCGCCGGAGCGAAGGCCGCCGCCAGCACGACCGCGACCCCGCCCGACAAAATCGCGAAATAGTGAATGGCGATGAACGAGCCCAACGCAAAATGCGCCGTCAACGCCAGGGCAATCGTTCCCCCGATCACGGCGACCAACAGCATGGCCGCCGGCGCCCGCTCCGTTTCGCGACGCAAGCGCCAGACGCCGACCGCGAACAAAAGATAAACCGCCGCCGTCGCCGCCGCGCCCGCGATCGCCGGCCCGATCGCGCGAATCGCCGGATCGATGCCATCCGCCCCGCCCGCCGCCGCGAGAATCTGCGCCACCCGGCGGATCAGGCGATCCGGCGCCGGCGACCAGATTTCCCAACCCTGCCCCAATCCGGCGCGCGCCTGGAAGTACGCCAGCGCCAGGCCGGGAATCAACAACCCGACGGCCGCCATCATCGCCTTGCCGAGCGCCGTGGCTCCCGGCCGCCGCGTCCGCCGGAACAATATCGACCCGACGGCGATCGCCGCGATCAAAGAAAAGAAATAGTAAAACGTGTAACCGCCCAGGGCCGCCAACACCGTTAGGCCGAGCATCCGCCGGCGCGTCGGTTCTTCGAACACCCGCACAACCAGGTAGAGAATCCAGGAACCGAGGCAGGCGGCCAAGGCGTACGACCGCACCAACGACCCCACCAGCAGGCCTTGCGGCGACGTCGCCAACAACGCCAACGCGATCAGGCCGACCCGCTCGCCGGCCAGCCGGCGGCCGAGAAAATAGGCGCCGAGAGCCGCGCCGAGCCACCACAGGGCCGACAGGAATCGCCAACCGATTTCCGGAACGCCGGCGCGGATCAGCAACGCCAGCAGCGCCGGGTACAACGGCGGATGCACGTCGGCCGCCAGCGCCCGGTAGTCGCCGGAACGGGCGAGCAGCGCGGTGAAGACTTCATCGGTGTTGAGGCAGCGGTCGTGGAGTCCGACGATTTGCAGCACCAAACCCAAAATCAAAATGGCGGGCACCCACAACATCCGGGCGGAGGCGCGGGGCGGCATCGCTCATTCCTCGTCGTATTCGATGTCGAAGAAATCGGCCGGGCGCGGGGCGCTGGCGCTGGGCGCGTACTCGGTGGGTTCGGTGCCGGCGATGAAGACTTCCTCGCGGCCCGGCGAATCCGGCCGGGCCAACAAGCCCGTATCCGGATCGATCCGCGCGAACACGATGCCCGCCGGCGCGGCGAAGGGTTCCTTGGTTTCGCCGGTCAACGCGGTCTGCATGAAGTCGATCCAGACCGGCAGCGCCGTCGTGCTGCCCGATTCGCCGCCGCCGAGCGTCTTGCCGCCCTGGTCGTAACCGATCCAGACGCCCGCCAGGATGTGCGGCGAAAAACCGATGAACCAGGCGTCGGCGTAATCGTTGGTCGTGCCGGTCTTGCCCGCCACCATCCGGTCCAGCGCATTGCTCCGGGCGCCCGTGCCCTCGGTGGCCACGCTGTGCATCATGCTGGTCACAATGTAGGAAACCTGCGGCGACAACACCTGGCGGCGGATGATCTTGCCTTCCTCGCGCGCTTGGACAGTGCGGTGGTCGGGTTCCTCCTCGGTCGGCGTGACCTCGGGCGGCGTCGGCGCGGGCGTCGGCGACTGGTCCTTGGCCAGGCCGAAATTTTTCAGGATTTCCGCCAGCCGGTGATCGCGGTCGGGCGCGGCCGTTTCGGGATTTTCCGCCGCCTGGAACTTGGCGTCGTTGTAATTGCGCAGGTCGGGCACGCCGGCGAGCGGCGGCGCGGGTTGGATGTAATTGTCGATCGCCGCCTCCTCGATCACCTGGCCGTCGCGATCGGTCACCTTTTTCACGAAAACCGGATCCATCAACAGACCGCCCGAGGCATACACCGCGTAGGCGTTGATCAACTCGAGCGGCGTCACCTCGTAGGTGCCGATGGCCATCGACAGATCGCCGGTCCGGATGCTGCGGATGCCCAGCCGGTTGGCGAAGCGCACCAGGTAGTCGACGCCGATCGCCTGCGCGACGCGGATGGTCACGGTGTTGATCGATTTGGTCAGGGCCTCGCGCAGCGACATGTAACCGCGGAACTTCCGGTCGTAGTTGGCCGGCCGCCAGTTGTCGGCGAACACCAGCGCCGTATCGGCGAACACGGTGGCGGTGGTCATGCCGGCGTTGACGGCCGCGCCGTAGACGATCGGCTTGAAGGCGCTGCCCGGCTGTCGTTTCGCCTGGACCATGCGGTTGAACTCGCTGTCGTCGAAATTCTTGCCGCCGACCATCGCCAGCACTTGCCGGGTAGCGATATCCATCGCCAGAAACGCGGTTTCGGCGGCGGGCCAGGCGGCCAGCACGTAATCGCCCTCGGCGTTCGCCCGGTAGGTCGCGACGCGATCGCCGGGCCGCAGCAATTGGCCGGGACGGGTCAGGCCCGCGACGGCTTTCGTCTGCCCGCCGCGTTCGACCTTCGTCACCCATTTCATCTCGGCGAACGGAATCCGCACCAGGGGACCGCCCAGATCCACCTTGACCACCCCGGCCACGTCGTCCACCAGCGCCACCAGGCCCTCGCGGACTTCGGTCGGGCCTTTCAAATCGTTGCGCCGCTTCAACTGCTCGGTCGCCTTCGGCCAATCGGTCCGCGCCACGGTTTCGGGAACCACCAGCAGGCCCTGCCGCTTGGCGTGGTTGCGCAGGCCCTTCACCGCCGCCTCGTGCGCCACGCGCTGCAACTTGAGGTCGCAGGTCGTGGTGATGCGCAGGCCGTCCTTCAGCACGCGGTCGACGCCGTATTTTTTCATCAGGTATCGGCGGACGTGTTCGACGAAATGCGGCGCCTTTTCGCGGTTCAGATCGTTCGATTCGTGGATGCGTAGCGGCGTGGCGTCGGCCTGTTTGTATTCCGCGTCGGTCAGGTGGCCGTCCTCGTACATACGCTGCAGGACGTAACGGCGGCGGCCCAGGGCGCGATCCGGGTAGGCGCGCGGATTGTAGCGGCCGGGCGCCTGCACCAGCCCCGCCAGCAAGGCGGCTTCCTCGACCTTCAACTCGCCGACGTTTTTCCCGAAATAGTCGTTCGCCGCGGCCTGGATACCGTAAGAACCCGAGCCGAAATAAATCTGGTTCAGGTAGAGGTAAAGGATTTCGGTTTTCGTCAGCCGGTCCTCGATTCGCTTGGCGAGGATGATTTCGCGCATCTTGCGCGTATAGGTCTTTTCGGGAGTCAGCAGGAGGCTTTTGACGACCTGTTGGGTGATGGTCGAACCTCCCTGCTTGATTTCGCCGGAAGCCAGGTTGGCCCAGGCGGCGCGGAAGATGCTCCAGTAATCCAAGCCCTGGTGCGAGAAAAAGCCCTTGTCCTCGGCCGAGATGAAAGCCTGGATGACCTTCAGCGGCACTTCCTCCACCTTCACCAGGTAGCGGCGTTGGTTTTCCCACATGAATTCGCCGATCAGAACGCCGTTGCGATCGTAGACCTCGCTGACCAGATTCGGCCGGTAATCGGCCAGTTTGTCGATCTTCGGCAAGCCCAAGCTGAGAATGTGGTACATGAAAAACGAAGCGATGACCGTCGCCAACAGGCCGCCCGCCGCGCTGGTGACGACGATATTGAGCAGCACGCGCGACCAATGGCGCGGACCGGGATCCTGGATCCATACCCGTTTTCGCTGCGGCGGCACAAACCTCTCCTTCGGCGCCCTGGGCGCCGTTATTCCAGGCAAAGACTAGCAGGGCGTTGAAACGGGTTCAAGGTAAAGAAAACGCTGGCAAATCCGGCGTTGAAGTCGCCGCGGTGTCAATGGACAAACGAAATCGACCGGCTGCTCTCGGCCTGCCGCCGGGATGGCGGTCAGTCGCGCCGGAACAATCGGCCAAACCAGCCGAAGAACGAAAAAATCATGGAGAAAACCATGGAAAAGACGGACAGAATCGCGCTCAGGCGCCACCATTTTTCCATGGACGACATGCCGGATTGGCTATCCGCCGGCTTGGGCTGCGCCTTGAGCGGCCGCCCGCATTGAGGACAGGTCGGCGCCTGGTCGCTCACTTCCTTGCCGCAATCGGGACACTTCACCAGTGGCATGGTTTCCTCCGTTTCCCGCTGAGTTGATGAAAGGCTTTCCCGCCGTTTATAGCGAATCCGCAGAACCGTTTTTTATTTCATGCCTCGCCCGGCGGAACGTCAAGCGAGACCTCGCCGCGATCCTCGTTTCCGCCGCCTCAACACCCGCAACCGGAATCGTTGTCGTCGTCATCGTCGCCGGTTCCGCTCCCGGCGGAATCGTCGTTGTCGTCGTTATCGTTGTTATCGTCGTTATCGTCGTTGTCATCGTTGTCATCGTCGGCGCTCGTATCGTCGTCGGCGGTGTCGTCGTCCGCGGACTCCTGCACCGTCAGCGCGCCGGCCAGGGAACCGTCGCCGAAATCATTGCCGACCGTCAGATCGTATTTTCCCAGCGGGGCGTCGGCCGGGATCGTCAGATCGAAGGCGATGGTCTCCGCATCGGGCGTGGTGAAGTCGTCCGTTTCCAACGAGAATTCATTCTGGTTCAACGTCCAAAACAGGCCGCTGCCGGCAAACCCGCTTCCCTGGATCGTGAACGAAACCGTTTCGCCCGGCGCCGCCACGGACGGGGTCAGGGAGAGGGGCCGGGGAATCGGCGTGAGGAACAGCAGGGCCGTGCCGCCGTGGCGCGCCACCAGGCCATCACGCTCGGCCCCGAACAGCGGATCGGCGATATCGTCCCCGTCGAGATCGATCAACATCGCCTGCCGACCGAGCATCATCCATTGCCGGGCCCCCTCAAACCGCCAAACGGCATCGACCTCCGGGTCGAGACTTTGGGGCCAGTTGGGCGATCCGAAAAACAGATATGCCTTGCCTGCGACGTCGCCCGCGTCGGTGCGCGCCCAGGGTTGGGTAACCAGCAGGTCCAGTCGACCGCTCTGGTTGACCTCGCCCGCGGCGAGCCGCCAGCCGAGGCGCGCGAATTTTTCGTCGCCTTGGATCAAACCCGCATCGGCAAAATCGCCGAGCGATTGTTCGCCGGCCAGCCAATCCATGTCGAGCACGTAAACCGTTCCCGCCTGGAGCAGATTGCCGACCGCGCGCGTCGGCGCGGCCACGGCCAGCAGATCGCGTTCGTCGCCCGCGAAAGGCCCGGCCGCCATCGCCGAGCCGGCTTTGTCGAATTGCGCCTCGCCCGTCAGCGTGAAGCCGGGCGTATCCGGCAACCCGCCGGTGAAATCGTAGCCGTACAATTTTCCGACCGCCTGGTCTTCACCGTTGTCCGCGCCGGGCGCGCCGACCAGCAGCCACCGGCCGCCGGCCCCGCGATCGACGAAGCCGATCGCATACCCGAACCAATCGTAACCGGCCGCGCCGACCGCCTGCCAATCGGCGTTGTCGGCGGTGAGGTTCGTCATCGGCCACGACGCATCGGCGAAAAAGACAATCGCCTGGCCGCGTTGCCGGTCGGTGAACTCGCCGTACGGCGAGCCGATCAGCAAGTCGGCGAACCCGTCGCCGTCGAGATCGCCGCTCGCCAGCGAATAGCCGAGATTGTGATGAAAGGCCGTGCCGTCGATAGTCAGATCCGGCTGGGCGGACAAGCCGCCGGCGCCGCCGAAATAAACCAGCACGCGGCCCTCGAAGCCCAGGTCCTCGCCGCCCACGGTCGGCGCCGAAACGGCCAGGTCGTCGCGTCCGTCGGCGTTGAGGTCGACGACGGCCAGCGCCCAGCCGAAGCGGCCGATCGGATCGGCGCCGGTCAATATCAAATCGGCATCGGCCGTTGCCAAATCGCCCGACCAGCTTTTCCGACCGTTGTAAAGATAAACCGCGCCGAGCTGCGGCTGCCCGGCCTCGCCGTAACCGGGAGCGCCGATGGCCAGATCGCCTCTGCCGTCACCGTCGAAATCGCCGTCGGCGAAACTTTTACCCAGGTAGCTGTAGGGTCGATCGGTCGTGAATTCGAGGTCGGGCGTTTCCTTTTCGCGCCCCGGACCGGCGGTTTTTTCCAACATCGCCGGCAACACTTCGGCTTGAAAGAGCACGCCGCGCGGCGTCTTTTCGGCGCGAATCGTCAGCAGCCCCTGGCGCAACAGCCAAAGGCCGGCTTCCACGTCGGCCGGCGTCGGGCCGGCGTCGCCGGAATGCATCGCCGCGGTTTCGCGTTCCCGGTCGGGGACACCGTTTTCGAGATACCCGATGTACTTTTGCCACTCGCGCTCCACTTGAATCGCCATGCCGTCGAGCCCGCTGACGAAATAATCCTGGTATTCCTCCACCAGGAACGGCGAATCCTTGGCGTATTGCGGAAACAGGAAGCGGCCGCCGATTTTGTTGCCCAGCGCGCCGAGCAACAGAATGTAAACCCGCTGCCGCAACACCTCGACGGTTACGGTGTCGAAACCCTGGTTTTCATAAACCGCGACGATATCCTCGAGCGGGAAATACCAGTCGAGCACCAGCCAATCGAGGTCGCGCTCGTGGCTGTCGACGAACTCGCCGCCCGCGTCGGCGATCGAATGCGCCGCGCTCCAATCGCCGTGGGTTTCCTGGTTGCTGATCTCGTCGATGAAGCCCTCCGCGACGCCGCTCATGCCGTGCCAGTCGATATCGGCGATCGAGTGCGAAATCGCGCCGAACAGAAAGGCCACGGTCCGCTTGGTTTCCTCGTTCCAGGGTTGCGGATAGGTATCGTGAATGTGTTGGGCGAAAGCCTCGAGAAACGGCGCCCAGTGGGCGGCTTCGGATTCGTCCGGATAGCCGAACGAGTAGCCCCAATCCGGGAACGGCGATCCGGCCTGATAGGCTTCCGGGTGATCGCTCAGGTATTGCGCGTATTCCGGATGATCCGCGGCGGCGAAATAGTGAACGGCGCGGACCGTCGTTTCGCAGTGGGTGGACATGCCGCACGGCCAGGCGGACGGCGCATTTGTTAACACGACCGCCGCCAACAACCCCAAGATCCAGACGATTCGAGTGAATCTCATCTGCCAGCGCTCCTCGATTGCCGAAATCCAATTAAATGTATGGATCACCGGCCGGAAACACAAATCGTTACAAAAATCCAACCGGGGCGGAGAAAAACGCTGTTTTTCACGAAAAAGAAAGCCGCCGCTCAGTTGTCGTCGTAGGCGTACGCCCGGGCCTTCTGGCGGATGATCATCTCGTCCAGCCATTCCGGCTTGTTTTTCATTTTGGCCGCGTCCTCGAAGTTGCGGATGGCCGCGCTGAATTTGCCGTTGCGGCGGTACAGATCGCCGATCAAATACTTCACCTGCGAGGACTCGGAAAGCGGGAACTGCGCCTTTTCCAACGCGCGATCCAGGTACTTGATGGCCTGCTTGCGCAACGCCCGCTCGCGATCGCGCTCGGCTTCGCCGTAATACAGGCCGCGCATCGTGTAGGTCGCCCGCAGATAGGCGTTGCCGATGTCCTTATCCGGCAGGCCGCGCCAGAGGTAGATCTGCGCCAGGATTTCGTAACGGTCCCAGGGTTCGAGCTTTTTCAGATCGAACATTTTCGGGAGCTTTTTTTTGATCTTCTCCACCACTTTGAGCGGCAGCGGCTGTTTCAGGTTCGGCGGAAAATCGTCGAGATAGCCGGTATAGCCGGTGCGCGGATCGGTGGCGATCAGTTTCTGGTAATAGGTTTCGGAAGCATTCAGGTAGCAGAAATCGGTATCGACGCCCAAGGTCGAAAACGCCTCGATCCGCCAACCTTCCACCGGTCCGTTGTCGATCGGGCTGACCAGGGCCACCTTTTCGGCCGGCACTTGAACCTGCTCGACCGGCGGCGCGGGCGATGCTTCGGGAGTCGGCGCCGCGGCATCATCCTCCGCCCAGGCGTTGACCATCCACAACCAGCTCAAACAGACCAACAAGAAAATCGTTTTCCGCATTCGTTTCACTCCCAAGCGCGATTCGCGGCCGGCCAAGACCTGCGGGTTGCCGCCATTTTGCACCGCCGGGGCCGGCAATGCCAGAGGGCGGCTCAGGAATCCTTCATGCCGGCCAGGGCTTTTTCGCGGGCGTATTGCCGCAAGTCGGGGTGCGGATCGAATTCGCCGACGATCTCCTCGCCGATCATCGCTTCCAACACGTCCTCCAGCGTCACCAGCCCCATCGTGCCGCCGTATTCGTCGACGACGATCGCCAGGTGCATCCGTTCGGTGATGAAAAAATGCAGCAATTGATGGCCGTGCATCGTGGCCGGCACGAATTTCGCCGGTATCTGCAATTCGCTGAGACGGGTCGACAGCTTGCCGGCCAGCAGATCGTTGACGATCCGCCGGCGCAACACGATGCCCGTGATGTGATCGGGACCGTCCTCCGAAGTCACCGGAATGCGGCTGAAAACGATCGACGAAATTCGTTCGCGCAACTCGCCTACCGTCAGGTTGTCGGTCAAGGTCGTCATCACCGGCCGGGGCGTCATGATGTCGGCCGCGGTCACGTCGTTGAGCTTGAGCACGTGCGCCACCCAGTGAGCTTCCCGCGGCAGGATCGTGCCGCCGCGCACGCCCATCCGCGTCGCCGTCAGGATGTCTTCCTCGCTCGGGCCCGCCGCCCGTTGGCGGGGCATCAGAAAACGCATCATCGCCTCGCCGCCGCGGACCAGCGGATAAAGCATCCAGACCATGGCCTGGATCGGCCAGGTCAAGAGGCCGATCAGCCGCCGGGCGTAGCCGACCCCGAACGATTTCGGCACGATCTCGCCGACCAGCAGCACGGCCAGGGTCAGTGCCAGGGAAAACAGCCAAACGTCTTGGGGATTGTAATGTTCGCCGTACAAACCGCCGGCGATGGCGGCGCCCATCGTGTTGGCGAAGGTATTCAAAAACAGGATGGCGGTGATCGGTTGCTCGATCCGCTCGCGCAACCTTCCCAGCCGTCGACCCAGGGATGAGCCATCCTGGCGGAGCGTTTCGACGTGCACCGCCGGCACCGCGTACAGGGCGGCTTCGCTCAGCGAACACAAGAACGAAACCGCCAGCATCAGGATAATCGTCACAATCAGCGCAACCATGGTTTTCCTCGTCAACCGAAATAATGTCTGGATTTACTTTAACACGCGGCCGGAGGCTTTCCAAATGCCGCAACCTTCCGGGTTCATGGACAATCGTTTCCGATTTCCGTAACTTGCATAAAAATGTGAGTTGGGATAAGCTGGTAGGTCGATTGGGAATCCCGGTTCCTGATCGTCGGTTCGGCTAACATGAGGACTCTGCCTTCAATCCGCGGGCGAAAGGACTACTATCCATGAAACACCCAACTAGTACTGTGCTGGCTGCCCTGGCTGTCCTGTTTTGGACTTTGCCGGCCATGGCGGCATTCATTGACCTCGGCGGCAATCAACCGCTGGAATTCCGCATGGTGGAAGCCGACGGTCAGCATGTCACCATGGCCGTGGAAATCGGTTCCCTCACCCTGGAACCGATGAAGACCCAAGACGGCGATTATTACTGGAATATCGTGTTGCCCGACACCGATGTCGTGCCGGTGGTCGGCGACCCTTCGTTGCCGGTCATCACCCGACTGGTTCAGCTTCCCGCCACGGGCGGCGCGAAACTGAGCGTGGTTTCGGCCAAGTATGAAACCGTCGACCTGAACGACTACGACGGTTATTCGATCTGGCCGACCCAGGCCCCGGTCGACAAAATCCCCGGCGCGCTGGAAAACGCCCCCTTCGCCTACAATCCGGACACCTACGCGATTTCCACCTTTACCGGCCCGGCGACCCAGCTCGGCAAAGTCGGTACGATGCGCGGCATGCGGTTCATGCCGCTGACCATTTCGCCGTTCCAATACAACCCGGCGGACAATCTGCTGAAAGTCGCGGTTGAAATGGTGGTCCGGGTCGACTTCGCCTCGTCGGCCCAGAAAGCCGGCGATCTGACCGACACCGCGTTGGCGCAGCCGGCGTTCGACGGCCTGGCCGCAGGCCTCTTCATCAATCACCTGGCCATCCGCGCCGCGGGCGCCAAACCGACCGTGCCGCCGATGACGGTGCCCGGCGGCTTGCTCGTCATCACCGCGCCGGCCTTTGAAGCCAACGGCGACCTTTTAGACCTGCTGGCCTGGAAGGGTCAGAAGGGCTTCGACGTCACGCTGGTTTCCACCGACGAAACCGGCACGACCAAGGAAGCGATCAAAGCCTACATCGTCGATGCCTACGAAAACTGGACGATTCCGCCCGCCTTCGTGCTGTTCATCGGCGATACCAACACCATTCCTTATTGGCAGGTGCTGGAGGTTTCCGACCTTTATTACGTCACCGTGGACGACACGGACTACTTCCCCGAAATGTTTTACAGCCGCTTCCCGGTCCGCACCGCCGACCAGTTGGCCAACATGGTCAACAAAACCCTCGCTTACGAATGGGGCGATTGGACCAATCCGGCCGACTTCCTCGACGCCACCTTCATGGCTTCGAACGACAACTATTCCATCTCGGAAGGCACCCACAATTACGTGATCAGCACCTATCTGGACGACGTGCCTTTCGTCTCCACCAAGCGCTACACCCACAGCGGCGCCACGACCGCCCAGGTGTTGGCCGACATCAACGCCAACCTCGATTACCTGATTTACAGCGGCCATGGTTCCGAAACCAGTTGGGCCGATGGTCCGCCGGTCAGCCAAACGCAAGTACGCAGCCTGACCAATACGGTTTATCCGTTCGTCGCCAGCCACGCCTGCCTGACGAACAGCTACGAAATGGACGAATGCTTCGGCGAGACCTGGGTGCGCATCGCCGCCGGCGGCTTCGCCTTCTACGGCGCCTCGACCTACACGCAGTGGACCGAGGACGACATCCTCGAGCGCCGTTACTTCGACGGCCTCTTCGACACCTCGCTGGCCCGGCACTATTACACGCTCGGCGAGTTCACCACCTACGGCATGATGGAACTGTGGACCTACCTGAGCGGCGGCGGCCTGTCGCAGGAATACTTCGAAAAGTACATCATCCTCGGCGACGCCACGGTGCCGCTGTGGACCGATCAGCCCAGCGAACTGACGGTTGCCGACACCGGTGTGCTGTTCTACGGTTCGACGACCTACAGCGCCGGCGTCACCAGCGCCAAGGGCCCGGTGGAAGGCGCCTTGGTCGCGTTGAGCGTTGACAGCAACGTGATCGCCGCGGCGCTCACCGACGCCTCCGGCGCCGTCAACCTGACCTGGGACACCCCGATCGCCTCCCCCGGCGATTACCTGCTGACCGTCACCGCGCAAAATTACCTGCCCAACCAGGACGAAGTGGTGGTCACTTCCGCCAGTTCCGACGGCGTGCTGAACGTCACCCCGGCCCTCGTGGGCGATGGTTACACCATCCACATCATGGTGGCCGACGCCGACCTGTCCGGCGACGGAACGATGACCGTTTCGGTGACCAGCGACGCCGAACCCTCCGGCGAAACCGTCACCCTGACCGAATTGGCTCCCGACACTGGCGCGTTCGGCGGCACCATCGACACCGCCGCGGATGCCCGTAAGAGCGACGGCCAGATTCAAATCGAGGAAAACGACACCGTCACCGTGTTGTACCATGACGCCGACACCGGCAGCGGCGATCCGGAAGACAAAACCGCCGACGTCGCGGTCGATCTGACGCCGCCCGACTTCGCGGGCGTCACCGATTCGACGGGCATGGACAACCTGATCGTTCTGAGCTGGGACGCGGCCACGGACGATCACGGTCCGATCACCTATCGGATTTATCGCGCCGAAACCTCGGGCGGCCAGGAGTTCGGCTCGCCGATCGGCACGACCTCCGCGCTGACCTACAACGACGACACCGTCGTCAACAACACCGAATATTTCTACGTCGTGCGCGCCACCGACGGCCTGGGCAACCAGGAAACGAACGTGGTGGAAATCGCCGAAACGCCGATCGGTCCCAATACCATTTTCTTCGAGGATTGGGAAAGCAAGAGCATCGGCGATTGGGAAATCGTCAACGGCGGCAGCAACAACAAGACCTGGAATGTCGCCAACGAGTGCGAACGGAGTTCGTCGGTGATGAGCGGCGCCTTCATGATCGCCGACTCCGATTGCGCCGGCAGCCTGCCCATTCTCAACGAACAATTGAACAGCCCGAGCATCGATTGCGGCTACTACCAGGGCGTGTTCCTGCGCTTCGCCAATTTCAACCTCTTCATGGGCGAGCAGCTCTCCAAGGTTCTGGTCAGCGTCAACCAGGGCGCCTGGGTCGAAGTCGCCAGTTACACCGACGACCTGGAGGAAATTTCCGAGGTCGATCTGAGCGATTACGCCGATAACCACAGCGATGTGCGCATCCAATTCTCTTACTACGGTCAATACGACTGGTATTGGGGAGTGGACGATATCGAAGTGCTCGGCTACGAGGGCGGCACGCCGGTCGACGACGACGACGACGACGATAACGATGACAACGACGATAACGATGATAACGACGACAACGACGACAACGACGATTCCAGCCCGGACGATGACGACGACGATGACGATACCACCCCGGACGACGACGTCAGTCCCGATGACGACGATACCGGTTCGGTCGACGATGACGACAATGACGACAACGATGTGGCGACCGATGACGACGACGATGACGACGACAGCGGCTGCGGCTGCTGATCGTTCCGCTTAAAAAAAGCGGGCGACCACGCCCGCTTCGGACACGCAAAACCCCGTCTCGCGAGACGGGGTTTTATTTTTAACTTTTTGCCGTCTGAAAACGATCCGGGATGAGAAAATTCGAGCGGCGGTAACGCGCCGATTAAATAGAAATGAGAGGGAGGCAGGCCCTCTCATTTGGTCTGTTTCGTCAACCGGCTCGAGCGAATCGGCGGTTAGTCGCGGGTCCGACGCTTCAGATTGTGCAGCCGCTTCGCCACCTTTTTCAGTTGCTTTTTATCGCCGGTGGCCCGAACTTCCGCTTTTTTGGCGCGCAGATCCACGATCTGTTTCTTCAATTCGCCGTGGTCTTTTCTTTCCTTGACGTCCTTCGGAATGCCGAAGTGATCGAACAACACGTCGAGCAGCGTTTGCTTGTTCATTCCGTGCACGCCGGAGATATTCGGAATTTTCAGCGCTTCCTCGCGCAGCTTGACCACCGTCAATTTCAACAACGCTTGCTTATCCATCGCCTCTCCTTGCATAACGAAATTTTTCGAGCCGGGGGCGGATTCTAGGGTTCGCCCGCCCATCTTGTCAAGTTTGCCGCAAACGGTCATGTTTATACCGGAACTAACCTGGAGAGGCAAGGTGAACGGAGTCACCCGTTTTTCGTTTCTGATCCTCCTGCTGTCGCTGCTGCCGCTCCTGGCCGTGGCGAGCGATTCCTACGAACGGATCGACTTCGCCCGGCTGACGGCGATGATCGACGCGGGGGGGCCGCTGCTGGTGGTCGACACGCGCGCCGAGGAACCCTACGCCGCCGGACACATTCCGACCGCCGTCAATCTGCCCGGCTATCAGTTCGACAAAGCCGAGCCGGCCGGATTGCCCGCCAACCGCGATTTGCCGATCGTCACCTATTGCAACGGCGGTCACTGCGGCATCGGCTCCTATGTCGCCGAGCGATTGCTCGATTTCGGCTACTCGCGGGTCTACGTTTACGAGGAAGGCATCGACGGCTGGAAAAAGCGGGGTCAGGAGATCGTGGGCACAAAGCAGGAGCAAGTGCCGCGGATCGCCCAGCCAGACTTGGCGGCGTTGCTGGCGACCGGCGCCAACCTGCGATTGATCGACGCCCGCCCGGCCGCCGAATTCGCCGGCCGCACCCTGCCCCAGGCCGTCAACCTGACCCTGGCCGCCTGCAAGCCGGGCGCGCCGAATTGGCCGCCCGCCGCCGACGAAACCGTCGTCGTGTTCGGCCAGGGCCTTTGGGACGGCCGACCCTATCGCGTGGCCGATTGCCTGCGCGCCTGGGGCCGGCGCGACGTGCGGGTTTTTGCGGCCGGCCTGAACGGCTGGCCGGCGAAATAAAACGCTCGTAAGGAGAAGAAAAAAATGTCCGAAGGGGAGGAAAGTCACCAACCGGTCGTGGACGGACCGCGCGTTCCCGCGATGGACATGCACGTCCACACGAATTTCTCCGACGCCCAGATCACCGTCCCCCAACTGGTCGAAGTGGCCGAACGCCGCCGCTACGGCATCAGCGTTTGCGACCACAACGAGATCCGCGGCTCCATCGCCCTCTGGGAAACCGGCCGCGCCGTCACCATCCCGGCCATTGAAATCGGTAGCCGCGAACGGATGGAATTTCTGCTCTATTTCGATTCGCCCGAGCAGCTCGAGGATTATTACGTTCACCAGGTCGAACCGCACAAGCGCAGCCGGTTCTTCGCCGTGCTCGACCGGTCGTTCACCACGCTGGTGCCGTCCGCCAAGGAATACGGGGCGATCGTCTGCCTGCCCCATCCGTTCGCGCCGGGCTGGAAGAACTTCAATTTCAACAAAAGCCGCAAACAACTGCTGATGGACCCCGATTTTCTCAAGCACCTCGATCTGGTCGAGGTCATCAACAGCCACATCGCCGACAGCCGCAATTTCAAGGCGTTCATGCTCAGCGAAATTCTCGACAAGTCCGTCAGCGCGGGTTCGGACGCGCACCGCGTCATGGAGGTCGGCTCGGCCTACCTGAGCTTCGGGCAGAATCTGAATTTCGCGGAAATCCACGGCCTGCTCAAAAGCCGCATCAAGGTGGGCTCCGACACCCGCTTCAAATACTCCCGCACGGTCGGCACCTCGCGCGGCGTGATCCTCAACCACCTGAAGCTGTATTTCCGCAAGAAGGACCAAGCCCGCTGGATGATCCCCTACGAAAGCGAAGCCTACGACCCGACCGTCATGCCCGACCGCCGCGCCGGCGGCGAACGGCGGCGGTTCATCGAACGGCGACGCGAGCGGTAGCCGCGATCATTACTTCACCGCCTGCCATCCGTCGCGGCAAAACAAACAATTCTTACGCGTGCCGCGGGGAATTGCTTCCGCAAACGAATCCAAATTTGCTAGGATGATTTGATTAAACCGAAAATCGGCGGCTTGGTGTCGGCCGCAGCGAACTTGCCGAGGCCAGATGATCCGTCCCCAGACCCGCATTCTGCTGTGGTTTGCCCTGGCGATCTGGTTTGCCGCCGGCATCGGCGGCCTGACCACGCCGCTGGAGCGCGAAACCTACGCGCAGGTGCGCGCCTTGGCGCGTTTTTCGGTCGAGCCCACGGCCGCCGATCTGCTTCCCGCGACGCCGGGCGGCCTCCCGCCGGCTTTTCGCCAACGTCCGGGTGCGGCCTTGGCGGCCTTGCCTTTCTATTGGGCGGGCCGGATCATCGGCGCGATTTTCGCCGACAACCCCGCCGATCCGTTCGGCTTCACCGCGCAAATCACCGCCCTGGCCGCGCCGATCGCGGCGGCCACGGCGTTGCTTTTGGTCGGTTTGAGCGGCCTGCTGATCGGCTTGCGCCCGCGTCCGGCGGTGCTCGCGGTGCTGCTGATCGCCGTTGCCTCACCGCTTACCGTGTACGCCTCCCGCCTGGCCCCGCCCGTCTTCGGACTGCTGGCCATGGGACTGACGATCTATCCTCTTCTCCGACTGACCGTCCAGGACGACCGGCTGGTTCTGCGCCTGATGCTCGGCGCCGGCCTGGGACTGATGCCGCTGCTGGACGATCCGTTTCTGCTGATCTGGCCGCTTTTCCTGCTCTGGGTGTTGACGCGGGTCCGCCGGATTCTCCATCGGCCCAGCTATGCCCTGGCCTTTCTGCTGCCGCTGACGCTGGGCGTGGCCGCGTTTCTGCTGATCAACACCGCCGCCTGGGGCGGCCCGCTGAATGCGCCCGACGGCCTGCCGCTTTGGCGACATTTTCGCTTCGAGTATTACTCGCCCGCCGTTTCGACCGAGACCTTTCTTTTCAAGTACCTGTTGCGCGGCCTGGGCTTCTGGCTGTTCAACGCCGGCCGCATTTCCGAAACGCTGATCCTGACCCGCGCGCTGCCCGAGACCTTGCGGACGTTGCCTTTCTACGGCGTCTTCGGCTGGTTTCCGCCCCTGTTTTTCGGCATCCTCGGGGCGTTCGTCATGCGCGGCGACAGCGAAGCCAAATATCCCCTGCGCCTGTTCGGCCTGTTTTTCTGGCTGGCCGTCGGCCTGCGCGCGGTCGCCCGCAATTTTCTCGACCCCGCGCAACTCGACGCCGGCGCCACGCTGCCGTTCTGGTTTCCGTACCTGATCGGGCTGGCGTTTTTCCTCGGGTATCACCTGTGGGACATGAAGGGCCAGCTCTGGAAAAACGTTCTGCGCGTCCTCTTTGTCGTCGCCCTGCTGGCTTCATTCGGCAACGCCTGGTACGAGGGCGCCGCGGTTCACCTGGCCGCGAAACCGCGCGTGATGTCCGATCTCCTGCCCTTGCCGCCGCCGCAACCGCCGCTCGAACTGGGCGACGCCGCCTCGCCCGCGGTCTGGTTCCCGGCCTCGTCCCGTGACGCGTTTTTCCTGCGCCTCGATCAGACGATGGATTGGCTCTACCGCGATTCCCTGGGCTTCTTCGCCGCCTTTCGGCCGGGGGTGAACAATCTGGCGATTTTCATCAACTTATTACTGGTACTGGGTGCCGTCCTTTTCTTCCTCGACCGAATCACCCATTGGATTGCGATGCGGCATCAACCCGCCTACACTCCCGATGAAGAAGAACCAAGCGAGACGACACCACCCGATGAAAATGAACCGGCAGCCGATTCTGAAGATATCCCAATCGGAGACGAGTAAGGATACCGTTTGCCGATCCACCCGACACCGCATTATTTGCGGCGATTCCCGGGATATGCCCGAGATCACCGACGAGTCGATCCACTTGGTGGTAACCTCGCCGCCCTATTGGACCTTGAAAAATTATCGTGATCACCCCGGACAACTTGGTCATATCGATGATTACGAGAATTTCCTGGCTGAATTGTCCAAGGTCTGGCGAGAAAGTTATCGGGTTCTGACGCCCGGCGGACGGTTGGTGATCAACGTCGGGGACGTTTGCCTCTCCCGCAAAAAAAACGGCCGTCATGTCGTCGTTCCGCTACACGCGGATATCGCGGTCAACTGCCGGAAAATCGGCTTCGATAATTTGAATCCGATCATCTGGCTGAAAATTTCCAACGCGGCTTTCGAGGCCAACACAACGTCCAAGTTTCTCGGCAAACCTTACGAACCTAACGCCATTGTCAAGAACGACATCGAGTTCATTCTCATGCAGCGCAAACCAGGCGGATATCGGAAACCGACCGACGAACAACGCGAACTTTCGCGCCTTCCCAAGGACGAGTTCAACAATTGGTTCCGGCAAATCTGGACGATGACCGGCGCAAAGACGGATCAACACCCGGCGCCTTATCCGCTCGAGTTCGCCGAACGAATCATTCGCATGTTCAGCTTTGTCGGTGATACGGTTCTCGATCCCTTCCTGGGAACGGGAACCAGTTCAATCGCCGCGGCCAAATGGGGACGGAACAGCGTCGGTATCGAGGTAGACCCCGTTTATTGCCGGCAAGCTCTATTGAAAATTCAAAATACCAATAATTTGTACGACAAACTCGACGTGGAGTTCAGCGAACGATGAGTCGGTTTCTGTCCAGCCCCTGGATTAGGGAACGAGCCTCCGAAGCGGTCGAATACTTCTGGAGTAAACGCGACGAACAGGCTTCGTTTGCCAGGAACGATCAAGGAAACCGCAAAGCCGCCACGGGCGGCGGTCAACTTTATCATTTCGCGTTGATTCTTCGCGACATCGCACTGCATTCCGGATATCGGTCGGACGATGTTTTTTTGGATCGCCATTTGGAACTACCTGGCTATTTCCGGCCGACAAAAAAATGGGATGTTTTAATTCTCAGAAACAACCGCCTCGTCGCCGCCTTGGAGCTGAAATCCCATATCGGTCCTTCTTTCGGCAACAATTTCAACAATCGTACCGAGGAAGCTTTGGGCAGCGCGGTCGATCTTTGGACGGCTTATCGCGAAAAAGCATTCGGCGATGTGGCGGAAGCGCCCTGGCTCGGTTACCTGATGTTGCTTGAAGATCACGAAAAATCGCGTTCACCGGTTTCGGTTTCAAGCCGGCATTTCCCGGTTTTCCCTGAGTTCACCGATGCCTCCTATCTGAGCCGATATGTGGAATTGTGTTCGCGCTTGGTGCTGGAAAGACAATATTCGGCGGCCGGTTTGATCGTCGCCCCAAAATCCGATCCCGGTAATTATCTCGAACCGAATCGGAACCTGGGCTTGTTGCCATTTTTCCAATCTTTTCGCCGGCGTTTGGTCGCCGCCAAATAAATCTCTTACCCGCTTTCGAAACGGCACGGCGGCTTCGACAAGAATTCGAGCATCCCCTTCCGCAAGCTGTCGCCGATCGGGTATGCTGAACAAAAATTTGGCTGGAGACCAAACCGATGAAAAAATTATCCTTGGCGATTCTTTTCGCGGCTCTCGTCTGGGCCGCCACCGCGGGCGCCGGACAATCCGGCACCTGGGCCTTGCGCCCCTTCATGAATTTCACCGCGCCGCCCGCCGCGCCGAGCAAGGATCCCGCGCCGGTCGTCGGCGACAGCCGCACCTTCTGGGTGTGGGATTTGTCGGTCATGCCGCCGCAAGACAAGCAGATCACCGCGACCTGTCGCGGCGTATCCGATCACGGTTACGTGTTCGTCGAGGACGCGCAGTGGAACGCGACGATGGATCAGACCGACGTGGACGCCGTGCTGGCGGCCTGGGACGAGGCGACGCCGGCCGGCAGCATCGATCCCGACGAGGGCATCTACGACATCGAAACCACGGTGTACGGCGATCCGCCGGACGTCGACGGCTGGCCGGGCATCGTGCTGCTCTACTACGAAATCGGCTGCTTCATGGGCTCCTGCTTCGACGGTTTCTACCGTTACGACGACCAGTTGTCGGGCACCCACAGCAACCAGATGGACATGCTGCACCTCGAGGCCACGCTGAACGATCCGGGCGCCGCCTACATGCTCGGCGTCACAGCCCACGAGTTCAACCACATGTTGCAAATGGTGCACGATCTGAACGAGGACCTCTGGCTGTCGGAAGCGCTGGCCGAGGCGGCGATGATCGTCACCGGCTACGACACCGACCTGGATTGGCTGGCCGATTTCGTCGCCGATCCGACGGCTTCGTTCTACGGCGATTCCGAATCGGTGAACTACGGCGCGGCGCTGCTGCTGGGGACTTATCTGTACGAGTACGGCGGCACGCCGCTCTTGCAGGCGATCAACGCCGACGACCAGACCGGCACGGTCAGCGTCGAAGACCAGTTGATCACGCTGGGCCTGACCACCTCGTTCGCCTCGTTCTTCGGCGACATGGCCACCGCGATCGCCGCCGACTATTTCGTCGAAACCTGGAACCCGACCGTCACGCCCGAACACTTTTCCTACAATCTGCTGTCGGTCGGCGAACTGAACTGGAACCAGGAAATCACCGCCGGCGACTCGCCGGCGACCTGGACGGTCACCCTGCCCGCGGGCTCGCTCAGCGGCCTCTTGGTGAACATTCCCGGCGAATACAGCTCCGGCGAGCTGGACCTGACCGTCGCGGGCGATTCGATCGACGCGTTGGAATTCGGCGTCGTCCAGGCCGGCCCAAGCGCCAACAAGGTGATCGTCGGCCGGTTTAACAACGGTACCGCCGGTTGGCCATGGGTTCCTCTCGGCCTGCAGGTCGGCGACGGCGACGATTTCCAGGCCGTTGTCGTTGCCGCCAATCCGACCAATAGTGTCATCACCTGTTCGGTCGACGTTACCGCCGTGCCGGGCGAAGGACCCATCGACGACGACACCGCCGATGACGATTCCGGTGGCGACGACGACGCGGCGGGTGACGATGACGCGGCGGGCGACGACGACGCGGCGAGTGACGACGACGATGATGACGACAGCGGCTGCGGCTGCTGAGCCGCTCGCCGGATGGTTTGCCGGGGCGCCTCTTTCGGGGCGCCCTTGGTTTTTAATCGTACCTACTCAAATGGGCACGGCCATCGATCCCGAGGGGATCGAAGACCGTGGCACCCGCGGACATGCCTGAATACGAATGAGAAAACCGGCATCGGTCGACCTTGCCCGAGGTGCCACGCTTTCAGCAACGGCCCATTCACTTTTTTCCTCGCCCTCAAAAGGGAGAGGAATCAGAGGTGAGGGTTTGCCAGCACATCGCCAAAGGTGCGACTTCACCCTCCAAACAAGGTGATCAAATCCGGGTGCACCCAGAGGCTCATGCTCTCGATGTCGTAGCCGAACAGCGCCGAGGGATCCCAATGATTGGGATCGAAATCCGCCGGCATGTCGAACGCCACCAGCAGGATGATGTCGTCTTCCGACGGCGCGATGCCGAAGGGGGCCAGTGGCAACTGCAACTCGTTCAGGTCGCCCGGCAGCGTCATCATCCAGGCATACACCGGGTTGAAATCGTCCGGCACGTAGAAAACCAGGTAGGCATCCACCCGAGGCCGGAACTTGCCTTCGAAACCCCAATGCAGCGTGCCGGTCGCCGCATCGTAATAGGTCGTTTCCGGCGAAAAGTAGGGCAGGAAATCCGCGTTGTCGAAAATGACGCCGTAGTGGTTCCAATGGTTGGGACTTTCGGCGTAACGGGTCGCCGTGGCGGCGCGGCAGGATTCGCCGGCGGTGGCGAAGACGTCGGTCTTGATCCCCAGGGCGAGATAATCGGCGTCGGGAACACGCGTAAAGGGCAGCAGCGACGTTTCCGAACCGTACGCGCCGACGGCCAGCGGCAACAAGGCCCGGTTGGGAATCTCGGCGCCGAGCACGAAGAAATAGTCGGCCCCGTCCTCCGGATTGACCACCGAGAAATCAATCCGCTCGCAATCGGCGGGAACCGCGGCCAGCTCCAAGTCCGGCGCTCCGCTGCCGTCCCACGACGGCCGCGCGCCGATGTAGGGGAACTTGAGGCCGCGTTCGAACAGCGGCTTGACGAGCGGCAGGATGTAAGCCAGGTAATCGTCGTTGTGCCAACCCGCCTGAATCATGGCGATGATCGTGTCCAGATTCACCACCGATGCCGCGTCGAGTTGGAACACGAAACCTTGCAGCGATTTATCCGGCAGACTGCTCAGCAGCGGCACCTGCAGGGCGGTGTTGGCGCCGTAGAAGCCGAAGATCTGCATGCCGGGCACTTCAAACAGAATGCTGATGCTCGGCAGGTAAAGATTCGTCGGCAGGTCAACGTCGCCGGTATAGCCTGCCGCTTCGTAATAAAACCGGAAATAATCCTCGGTAAACAGATTGAGGCTGGTCGAATTCAACCAGGCCTGGCGCGGCAACCCGGGCAGCAGGACGCCGCCGAAAAGAGGCTGGGTGAACGCCTCATCCACCGTTTGCGGATTGACCAGCGGCAAGTCCTCACCGTCGCTTAAAAACCGGCCGGGTACCGAATCCGCATAGTAATAATCCGATTTGTAAGCCGAGTGCAGGCGGAAATAGGCGACCGGCTGATCGGTGCGATAGGTCCACGGCCAGTAGTGCTCGTGCCATGCGGTCAGCAGATGTTCGCCCGATTCGGCGGCGAAAACCACGCGGCCTTCGCCGTCGGTCTGATAACCGTCGTGATTGTTGTCCAGGTAAACGAACGAGTTCGCGAGCGGCGCGCAGGTCTCGTCGTCGTAGATATAGACGATCCGTTGCGTTACGACCGACACCCCGCCGCCGATCAGGGTGCCTTCGCCCAGGCCCTCGGGATCGGGCAACCGGCAGAGAACCGGCGCGTATTCCTGGTCGGGCGGATCGTCGTCATCCTCGTCGACCTCGCCGATCACGGGAGCCTCGGTATCCATCGGACGGAAAGGCGAAAGCCGGACGATCCCGCCGTCCGGCGCCTGGTCGAGCGGCCGGCCGGGGAAATCGACGCCCGAATGGTCGTCGTCGTCGGCTTGATCGTCGTCCGCCACCTGTCCCGGACCCGGCCCCGCACCGCTATCCGGCTCCGCGGACGAATCGTCACCCCCGCAGGCGGTCAGGCAAAAAACGAAAGCGAGCAGGAAAAATGCCAGGAAGGAAAGATCCGTTTTCAAGGTACACCTCCTGTCTTTTCGGCAACCCGACAAGAGAGCTTCTTGATGGCTTCATGCTGAAAATACTGCCCCATGAATAATATGCATTTTTCGTTCCGGATTCAAGCTCGGCCGACCGATTCGCTAACCGGTTGAAATGAGTTATTTTTCAAGGTTACCCTCGATTTCGGCCAGCCGAAAAACCCGATCCGGACCGCCGACAATTGCACGGCAATGCTGATTTTTGAGCGGTTGACCGCCCTTTTTCGCTTGATGATAAATTAATTGGCGACCCGCCGCCGAATCGGTTAAACTTTGCCCGTCAATGGCAAATGGGGTTTCAATCAACGGCCCGGGACGGTCAATGAGTCGATCCGGACAGGTTACTCACCCAAACGAGCGCAAATCGGCGAATGAAATTGCTTGGCCGCGCCAACGCCTAATTGTGACCATTATCACCATTCTTCTTTTTTTCTCGGCACTTTTAGCGCTCGGTTTCTGGCAGTGGTGCGATGTTTTACCCAGCGGCGGCGACGGGCATGCTCATCTCGCGGCAACTCTCGCCGTGGCTCGGGCTTCGGCGGAAGGCAGCGAAACGCTTCGCGGACTTTTACTATCCTATGGCGCCAACCACATGCCGCTTCTTTATTTAACCGCGGCTGGACTGCTGCGATCGACCGGCGGCGCGCCTGCTTCACTGGATATTCCGATTGTCGGCTTCTGGGCCATCGCCTGCCTGGCTTTTCTGGCTTTTGGCATGGCTCTCGGCAACCATCGTTTCTTCTCGCTTTTACCGTTTGCCACGTTCTTGGTCGTACCCACCTTCTGGGAAGTAGGCTGTTCCTATAGTTTGGAAGTGGTACAAATCGCCAATGTCGCCGTGCTCATGGCACTTTTTTTCAATGCCGATCGGCTGCAGCCGCTCGGCTGGTTGTTCGCGGCGGTCCTGATCGCGGCATTTTTCTCTCTTTCGCGGGCGACGGCGTTGTGGTTTATCGTTCCAGGCGGTTTGTTGCTCTGTTTTGAGAACGAATGGGCAATCCGGTTACGGCGCTTGTCGTTGTTGTTAGCGGCGGTTCTGCCACCGACCATCTGGATCGGTTTGCATGCCGACCGGGTCGCGAGTGAATATACGTCTCTCTCCTCTTCCGCGCGATCGATCGGCGCCAACCTTTGCTACTATTGGAAGGTCATTTTGATCGACTACCGTGGCTTTCCCTTGGTGATAACTCTAGCGGTTCTGCTTTTCCTGCGTTTTCGACAGAAAGATTGGCATCGTTTGGATGCGACGTTTTTTGTTTTTATCGCCGCGCCATTAGCGTTCTTTTTTTTACTCAAACCCCAGGTACCCAGGTACATTCTTCCCGCTTATCTGGCATTATCAGGATGGACTCTTTTTTCCGCACGCCGGATCGAAGAAAAATCGCCATGGGCGCGAAACCTCGTCACTGCGATCACCGTCATCTACATCGTTGTCGGTTTTTTCACGACGGTGACGGTAGCCCTGGCCGCCGGATATCCCGGACCGGGGGAACTGCTGGGTATTCGCCGCGCCGCATTGACGCCATCCGGATTGTCGATTCCCGAGGCGCGGGAAAAGTTCGGGGCCGGTCTGGCCGCCGAATTGCGCGGTGAAAAAACGGCCGACCTTGATCTCTGGTTGCTGGCCGAAAACCCAAAAGACCTTCCGGCGCGATTGCATTTCGCGGAAACATTGGCGCGCCAAGGAAACCTCGAACAATCCCAGCGGGAATTCGATGTATTGTTTTCACCGCTCGCCGATTTCGGCATGAAAGTCGAGGCGCTGACCTGCCTGGCTTCATTGGCGGCCGCCGGCTTCGTGCCGGCGAAGGAATTTGATCGCCGCCTTGTCCCGTTATTGGCGGAAAACCAATCGGATCAGGCTCGCCTTTATACGTTGCGATCGGCAAAAGTGCGCGCCTGCCAATTGGCGCACGATTGGCCGGCGGCGCTCGAAGCAGTCCGTTTGTTGCGGTCCGTCTTGATCGCCGAGCAAGAGCCGGGGGTGAATCTTGTGGAGGCGTCAATCAGGGAAGCCATGGGCGACAACTCCCAAGCTCGCCGGCTCCTGGAGGAAAATCTGCGTCGAATCGAGCCGGACGATCCGGTCTATACCGACTCATTGTTGGCTTTGGCAAAAATCGCCGCCGGTGAAAACCGCTTCGATGAAGCCGAGCAGCGGCTGATGGCGGCGGCGAAAACCGGCCTAAATCAAAACGGCTTGGCCTCCGTCACCATGTCGGTGGCCGGGAGGATCGCCAATGCCGGCCAGATCAATGCCGGCGAATCCTTATTAATCGCCATCGCCGATCGGCTGTCCGGGCAACCGGCAGCTCTTTTACAGGTTGAATTAGCCAAATCGGCCCTCGCTCGAAATGATTATCAAACCGCCGAATCCTACTTGCGACGTGCCAGACGCACGGCGGAGGATCCAAAAACGATTCTCTGGATCGAGGATTCAATCAAACAAATTCAGGCGTCAGGCCGATGAATAGGATGATTATTAAATTAAAACTTGAATTGACCATTTTCCTAATATTTTTCATTTCTATTTTTTATTTTTCCGCCTGCGACGCGGCGAAAAACGGCGCGGGCGGGGGGTAAAACGGCCGCCGCCCAACCCGACCCGAGTTTTCGCGCAAAATACATTCGAGTGCTCGGTGTTGTACGCGACTCTCACCGTATTTTGTACGGTCACGGGCAAGTCCAGTTGGTCAATGGGATTCTAAAGGTAAAAACGAAGCCGTGAAAAACAAACCATGTGACAGCCGACTGTCATTCTGTTTTCCTTTTGTCTGCCGATCGCTTGCGGCGGGTGAATAGAGCCTCCCTCCCCGGTTAGCGGTTCGCCGATGGCCAGACCGCATCATGGCCTGGAATGATCGCGCCGGCTTCTGGCGAACGGGTAGCCTGACGCCCTCCCTTCGTTTTTTCTTCGTTTGCTTGCGGGGTCTGGGCGAGTTTGCTACTCTGGATGGATCATCGATCACTTGTCGGGAAGGTGAATCGCCATGCAACGCATTTTATCATTGCTGTTGGTATTGCTTTTGGCCGGTTGCGCCGGATCACAAACCGGCGACGACTCGGCCGCAACCGCGTCCCAGGCTCAAGGGGTGACCAGTAAAAAAGCCGAGCCGGTGCCCACCGAAACGGCACTGGCGCATCCGGGCGACGCGGGCGACGGATCGATCGTCATGGTCAACGGCCGGACGATCACCCCGGCGGGCCAGTTGCTGCCGGTTTACAACTTTCCGACCAACCTGCTCGTACTGCCGTCCGGCGACGTGGTCGAATCCTCGATGCGCACCCCCGGCATCAACATCGTCGACGGCACGGCCTTCGCCGTCCTGGGCGCCGCGGCGACCGATTTCGCCTTTCACGGCCTGGCGGCGAACGCCGCCGGTGACAAGCTGTGGGTCAGCCACGGGGCCGAGCAGACGATCGGCGAATACGACGTCGTCGCCGGCGTACCGACCCTGTCGCGCACCATCCCCAGCATGCTCACGCCGGCCGGCCTGGCCCTGACGCCCGACGAAAGCCGACTGCTGATCTGCAATTCCTACGGCAGCGGCCTGCAGATCGTCGACCTGACCACCGGCGTCACCGACCAGGTCGCGCCGACCAACCTGTATCCCTACGAAGTACTCGTTTCCGCCGACGGCGACGAGGCCTACGTCTCCAACTGGGGCGACTCGACGATCACCGTGATCGACGTCGCGCAGGGCGAACGCCTGGCCGACGTGGAAGTCGGGCTGCACCCGGAAGGCATGGCGCTGTCGTCCGACGGCCAGCGCCTTTACGTGGCCAACGCCGACAACGACACGATCAGCGTGGTGGACGTCGCGGCGCGCGAACTGCTGGACACCTACGAGGTGTACCGCTCCGACGAGTTCTTCGGCGCCAGCCCGCTGGACGCGGCGCTGAGCGGCGACGACGCCACGTTGTACGTCGCGGCGGCCGGCCTGAACGCGGTGGTGGTGTTCAACACGGCCACCGGCGAACAGACGGGAATGATCCCGACCGGCTACTACCCGACCGCGGTGGCGCTCGACGAATCGCAGTCGGTGCTGTACGTGACCAACGGCAAGGGCGGCGGCATCCCGAGCGCCAAATCCAAGGCCGGGGTTTCGATGAACGGCACGCTGGAAAAAATCGCCCTGCCGACGCCGACCGAATTGGCGGATTACACCGACCAGGTGATGAACAACCTGACCCGCACCGAACTGTATTGGGAAACGATGGATTTCGAGAGCCCGATTCCCACCGAACGCGGCACACCCTCGCAGCAGATCAAGCACGTCGTGTACATCATGCGCGAGAACAAGACCTTCGACCAGGTTTACGGCGACTTCGAGGGCGCCGAGCGCGACCCGAGCAACCTGGTCTTCGGCGCCGACTACACGCCCAACGGCCACAACCTCGCCGGGCAGTTCACCATCTGCGACAACTATTACTCCGAGGCCAACGTCAGCCTCCAGGGCCACATGTGGTCAATTCTGATGTATTCCAACGACTACGACGAAAAAGCCTGGGCAGCGGACAGCAGTTACCGCTATCCGCTGGCCAACATCGAGCCGGCCAGTTGCGGCGGCAAGGGCAGCATCTTCCGTCACCTGTACAATAACGGCGTCGAGTTCCGCGCCTACGGCCAGGTGCTCACGCTGGGCGACCTGCCCGACCTGGCGCCGTATTTCAACTTCAAGTACGGCTTCTGGAACCTGGGCGTTTCCGACGAGATCAAGGCCGGCGAAATCATCCGCGAATGGGAAGCCGGCATCTGGCCGGAATTCGTCTACATCAGCCTGCACAACGACCACTCCAACGGCTCCGACGCCGGCGCGCCGACACCGCGTTATTACGTCGGCGACAACGACGCGGGCCTCGGCAAGCTGATCGACTACATCACCCACAGCGACAAGTGGAGCGAAACCGCCGTCTTCATCCTCGAGGACGACCCGCAATCGGGCGCCGACCATGTCGACCCGCACCGCTCCCCGGTCATCGTCGTCTCGCCGTGGGCCAAGCACGGCTACATCAGCAGCGCGCTGTATTCGATGTCCTCCATCTGGATGACCATCGAGATGATCCTCGGCCTGCCGCCGATGGCCGTCTACGACGAGCACACCAGCCCGATGTACGACGTCTTCACGATGACCCCCGATTACGGCACTTACACGGCGGTGCCCAATCCGACGCCGCTGGAATACAACCCCAAGGGTTTGCCGCTGGCGGATTACTCCAGCAAACAACGGTGGGACGCGCCGGACCAGGTGCGCCGCCTGGGCGAGATCGTCTGGGGCACGATGCGGCCCAATGAGCCGTTCCCGGCCCACCTTTCCGTCGATTCCTACGCGGAAGACCTGGACGAGGATGAGGAAAACGACGCCGACGATTACGTGGGCGCCGTCCGGGCGATGCAGGAATACGCCTTGCAGCGCGGTTTGTGGAACGGCGAAAAATTGCCGACGATCCGCGAGATGGTCGAGCAGGGTCTGCTGGTGCCGGTGAATAAATAGCGAGCGGCGCAATACCCGAGCAGCAATGACAGGATTGGAACCGCGAATGAACGCGAATGGGAAACAATTTTTGTTTTCTATTCGTGATCCTCGTTCGTGGTGATTGACGACTTCCGAGGTGCCACACTTTCAACCGAGGAGCGAGGTTGAAGGTGTGCTGAAAAGTTATCCACCAATTCCGTCTTATTCGCGGTTTTTCTCTAATTACCGACGTACCGTTTGGAATGATCGGAGGAGCCGTTTGCTAATCCCGTTTGCGGCGCTGCCCGAGCAACAACGCCGCGAAGCCCACGCCGAGCAGGGCGCCGGTCAGCACGGCGCTTTCGGCGTCGCCGGCGATGGTGCAATTACAGGCTTCGGGAACCTCGTCATTCACTTGCTTGGCATTGCAGAAACAAAAATTGAATTGCCGGCAATCGTCGTATTGCCGGCAAGCCTCCAATCGATCGTCCTCGAGGAGATCCAGGCAAAAGTCAAGGCAGGAATCGTACTGCTGCAAAAAGCGACAGTCGGCCTGGCACAATTTCGCTGTTTCACACATCTCCCGACACATCGAAGACGTCACGTCCGGATCGGGTGCGGTGTCGTCATCTGCCGGGGCATAATCCGCAAAACCGATATTTGTCAGACTCAATAAAAACAAGACGACGACAAAACATACTTTCATTGTCGCGCTTCTCTTTTCCCAAAAATAAAAATGTGCAGCCGAATCCTACCGCTTTTTCCGCAGGCTGACGGCCAGCGCCGCCAAACCCAGAGCCAGCATGGCGAATGCCAGGCCGGCGCCGTCGGCGCCGCCGCCGATCACGCAGCCGCAGCCGTCGTCATCGTCGTCGTCGTCATCCGACGAGTTTTTCTTGGCGTCGCAGAAGCAGGCGTTGAATTCCGCACAGGTTTCGTAGCCGTAACAGGTTCCCAGCTTTTCGCTGTTGAACGAACCCAGGCAATCGCTCGTGTAGTGATTCAGATCGATGCACGACGGCTGGCAAGCCTCGGCCTGAGTGTGCAGATCGTCGCAGGTGACTTCCTCGGGGCTGGGGCCGTAATCGGTGTCGGCGCTATCCGCCCAAGCCAGACCGCCAAGACAAAGAAAATACAAAGCGACCGTAAAAAGCGACAACTTCATCGGTTCCTACCTCCGCCATGCCCCCATGGGTTAATCGAAGCTTACTACTTCCTTCCCTTCGTTCGCAAACTGAACACCAGGGACGACCCGCCGATCGCCAACAACAGCGCCGTCAGCCACGCGCCGCCGCGGTCCGCCTCGACGACCGTGCAGCCGCAAGCCTCGGGCGTCGCCTCGCTGACCTGCTTGGAATTGCAGAAACAGTAATTGAATTCCCGGCAATCCTCGGCGAAGCGGCAGTCCGCCAGGCGGTCGGCGTCGAGCAAGTCCAGGCAAAAATCGAAACAGGAATCGTATTCCTGCAAAAACCGGCAATCGGCCCGGCATTCGTTCGCCACCCGGCACAATTCCCGGCAGGTCGCCGGATCGATCGCCGGCTCGATATAGGGATCGCCGCTGTCGGCCCAGGAAACGCAAACCAGAAACGCCCAAGCGACCGCCGCCCACACATAGGGCTTATCCAATGGAAATCTCCCGCGCCCCCCGGGTGAATTTTCAGGTTACCGATTTTTTCGCAGACTGAAGGCCAAGGCCGCCAACCCGACGGCCAGCATGACGAATGTCAGGCCCGCGCCGTCGGTATGCGCGGCGACGCGGCAACCGTTGTCGTCGTCGTTGTCGTTATCGTTGTCGTCGTCCGTGCCGCCGGCGACATCGTCATCGCCGCCGCCGGCCTCGTCGTCGTCGTCGTCGCCGCCGGGCGAGCCGTCGTCGTCATCCGCGACGGGCGAATCGTCGTCGGTTTCGCAGACGCAGGCGTCAAACGCCGTACAATCGGTCAGTTCGGTGCAGTAGATCAGGGTCGACGGCATCTGCTCGCAGAAAGTCTGGCAGTCGATCTGGACGCACGCGGGGCTGCAGGCCGACACGCGCGCGCAAAAATCGTCGCAGGTATAATTGACCGTGTCGTCGTCCACATCGGTATCGGCGGCATCGGCCCAGGTGAGTACGGGAGCCAGCAACACGGTCAGAAAAGCGAGGGCAGCGAACTTCCACATGACGAAACTCCTTTGCGGCCGACCGGCGGATTTCCGGTCCGAATCAATTTGACGAGTCGCGCGTGGAATCTGGTTGTCATCCGTCAACCAAAATAATATCATAGTTGCCGGTTATCTGACAATCCTTTTTAGCCCGGGAGAATTTTCAGTGTTTTTCACGGGTTGGCGAAACCGAGGAGGCGGCGGGTGAAAGCTCCGTGGCGCGATCCGCGCTCGTTCGCCGTCTCGCACGGGTTGATCCACGCCGTGGTGGACGCCGCGTGCGTCGCCACCCTCTTCGGCACCCGATTCGCCCACCACCTCACCCACTGGCAGGCCTTTTACCTGATTTTCGGCTACGACATGCTGGCCTTCGCCGGACAGGGCGCGATCGGCCCGCTGCTCGATCGTTGGCGACTGTTGCGGCCGTCGATCCTGGCCAGCCTGGGGCTGGTCGCGGGCGGCGTGCTGTTTCTGCACGTGAACCCGGTCGCCGCGGCGGTCCTGGTGGCGCTGGGCAACGCGCTGTATCACGTGGCGGCCGGCGCGTTGTCGCTGCACGTCGATCCGGGCCGGGCGGCGCCGCCGGGCATTTTCGTCGCGCCCGGCGCGCTGGGCCTGGCGATCGGCACCTTCACCGGCAAACATACCGCGGTGATCGAATGGCCGTTTTTGCTGGCGCTGGGCCTGTCGCTGCTGTTGGCCTGGCGGTCCGCCCATCCGCCGGTGCGGCTCGCCGAGCCGCCGGGCAAGGGCGGCACGCGTTACGCGGCGGCGCTGCTGCTGCTGTTGTTGTTTTCGATCGCCGTCCGCTCGCTGGTCGGCCGGGGCGGCGCCTATGCCTGCCCCAAGCTGACCTTCGTCGCCTTCAGCCTCGGCGCGGCGGCGTTCGCGGGCAAGGCGCTTGGGGGAATCCTCGCGGATCGTTTCGGCTGGCTGCGGGTCGGCGTCGGCGCGCTGCTGCTTTCCGCGCCGCTGATCGTCTTTGGCGGCGCCGATTATCCGGTGGTGGTGATCGGCATGCTGCTGTTTCAGATGACCATGCCGGTGACGCTGGTCGCCGTATCGGTGCTGCTGCCGGGCCGGCCGGCGCTCGCCTTCGGCTTTTGCAGCACGGCGCTGATCGTCGGGGCGATCCCGACTTTCTTCAAATCGTGCAAGGCGTATTACGGCCCCTGGCCCTTCCTGGTTCTGATTCTGCTCTCGGCGGCGGCGTTGTGGGTGGGCTTGCGCGGCCTGCGCGGCGTCGTGCCGATGAAGTACGACCGGTAACGAATCGATCAACGACTACCTATTGTCCGCTGCTGTTCGCTCCTTCAGTCGCGATGACCGTTTGATAAAGTAGGTCGATCAACAAGTAACGCTCCGGGTTTTCCTTGGGTAGTGTCAACAATCTTTCGCACTTTGGGTTAGGATCCTCTTTCGGTTGAGGGTTCCCAGCCGGTCGCCTTCCCCCGAGGGGGAAGGCGAAGCCCGGTCAGGCTACGCTTTCCCGTTCGCGGTCCGCGTCGCGGAGCC
>JAAYVF010000123.1 GCA_012517325.1 Myxococcales bacterium
AGGGGCAGCTGCCCCTCCAGGACGCAGACCAGCAACCTCATCCGCTGTAACTCCTTGGGAGTCATCGAAATCATGTCCTTCTTCATGGGGGACATAATCGCTAAGCAGTTACAGGGGACAAAGTCGCTAAGCTAATACAGAGGCGCGACGGCGATTCGTCAATTCGCGGCCAGCGCTTCGAACACCGGCCGCAAAGTCGGATAAAGATCGCGGTAAACCCGGTACAAATCCCGGTAGGTTTGCGTTTCGGCCGGCCGCGGTTGATGGCGCTCGCCTTCGCGCACCGCCAGCTCGCAGGCCGCGCCGACGTCCGGGAACAAGCCGACCCCGACGCCGGCTAAAAGAGCCGCGCCCAGCGAAGCGCCCTCGACGATATTGATGGTCGCCACCGGCGTCGCCAGCACGTCGGCCAGGATTTGCCGCCAAAGCGGCGAACGCGCGCCGCCGCCGGAAACCCGCACGTCGGCGGCGATCAAGCCCAGTTCGCGGATCAACTCGAAGGAATCGCGCAGGCCGAAACAGACGCCTTCCAGCACCGCGCGGATCGTATGCGCCTTTTCGTGGCGCAACGAAAGGCCGAGGAAAGCCCCGCGCGCCCGCGGGTCCGGGTGCGGCGTCCGTTCGCCCGAAAGGTAAGGCAGAAACAACAGCCCCTCGCAGCCCGGCGGCGCCTTCGCCGCTTCCGCCGTCATCAGCTCATACGGGTCGACGCCCAGGGTCGCCGCCGCCGTTTTCTCCTGCTTGCCGAACACGTCCCGGTACCAGCGAAAACTGCCGCCCGCCGCCAGCATGACGCCCATTACGTGCCACAAACCGGGAGCCGCGTGGCAGAACGTATGCAGCCGCCCGCGCGCATCCACGAGCGGCCGGGCGGTCGGCGCAAAAACCACTCCCGATGTCCCGAGCGAAACGGCCACCCGCCCTTCGCGGTAGAGCCCGGTGCCGATCGCCTGCGACGCCTGGTCCCCGCCGCCGGCGACCACGGGCGTCCCGGCGGTCAGACCGGTAGCCGCCGCGGCCTTGGCGTGAATCCGCCCGGCGACGGCCGTCGATTCGACGCTCGGCGGCGCCCAGGCGCGCGGAATGCGGGTGGCGTTGAACATATCATCGGACCAGCGGCGCCGCGCCACGTCGAATAACGACGTGCCGGAAGCGTCGGACACCTCGGTGGTCATTTCGCCGGTCAGGCGATAGCGGACGTAGTCCTTCGGCAAAAGAAACCGCGCGGTTCGGTGAAAGATCTCCGGCTCGTGTTCGCGGACCCACAGCAGTTTGGGGAGTGTGAATCCGGGTAAAACCGGGTTGCCGGTCCAGGCCAGCAAGGTTTCCAGGCCCAGTTGCCGCGTCAGCGTGTCGCATTGCGGACCGGTTCGCTGATCGTTCCATAAGATGGCTGGGCGCAGCACCTCGCCGGCCTGGTCCAGTAACACCAGCCCGTGCATCTGCCCCGACAGCCCGAGGCCCGCCACCTCGGCCGCGCGAACCCGCCCCTTGGTCAGCACCTCGCGCAGACAGGCGACGGCCCCCAGCCACCAATGCTCGGGATCCTGTTCCGCCCACAGCGGTTGCGGCGTCGCCAGCGGATAGGCCGAAGTCGCGGCGGCGATTTCCCGGCCGGTCTCGTCGATCAGCACGGCCTTGGCCGCCGAGGTCCCGATATCGATCCCCACCAGGCAGTTCATTGCTTCGCCCTAACTACGAGGCAGTGGCGGCAGCGGCGACAACCGTTGCGGATGCAGCGCCCGCATCCGGATCAGGTAGCTTTCCAGCCAGCCCCGCGCTTTGTCGGGATGGTTGACGGCCCAGACCACCCGTTCGTGATCGAGGTGATTGACGCGGTCGTTCGCGGCGCGAATCGCATCCATCGAGTTGACGATCGCCGGCGCGGGGTTCATCCGCTCCGGATTGATATCGATGCCGAAATACCCGCGGTAACCATGCATCTTCAGAACGTAAAGCGCGGCCTCGAGTTGCTCGGGAGCGACGACGCCGACGTTCAGGTCCTGATCGTAATTGCCCAACGGCTGGCTGTTGACGTGGCAGTGGGCGAGCCGGCCATATTCCATGATCTGGCTGAAGGCGTAAGGCAAATCCTCGTAAGCCATCAGCATGTGGCCGATTTCCGGGTTCAGAGCCACCAACGCCTGCCCCTGGCGCAGCAACTCGCGGTTGCGGTCGTTGCGCAGCAGGCTCTCGACTTTCATTGCCAAGAGCAGACCTTCGGGCGTCGTCCCGTAGAAATGCCGGCCGCGCGGTTCATAGGGCTTGGGTTCGAACGCCAGGCGGATGCCGGGAACCATATCCATCGCCTCCGCCAGACTCTCGGCAAAGCGGTCGCGCGCCGCGATGAGGTCCATGCCGAAGGGATTTTCGTAACCGTCGATTCCCGACCAGACGATCGTGAAATCGGTGTCCAATTCCTCGTTGAGTCGCAGGCACTCGATGGTCCGCTGCACGGCGGCATGGCGCACGGCTTCGAGCGGCGAACTCAGAGCCCCGAATTCGAAGCGCGCGTCGTAAAACAACTGCGGCACCACACTGATGATGCGCAGGCCGCTGTCGGCGCAGTATTTTTTCCATAAGTCGAGGTTCGCCTCGTTGATCTCGGTCGGATAATGAGCCTCCAGGCCGGACAAGCCGTCGGGGACGAGACGAGCGGCGATTTCCAACCGGCGCTCGATGTCCAAATCCGCCCGGTACTTGTCGTGGAAACGGCTGCCGGCGGGCGAAAAGAACCAGATGCCGGCCGAGAATTTCAGCTCCAGGGCGAATTCGTTCAGATGACGGATCATTTCATCGGGCTTCCGGCGGATTTGCTGGTAGGTCAAATTCGGCAGAGCCATCGGATTCTCCTTATTCGGAAAAGGCTATTACCCGGATTGAATTCAGAGTGCTTGGGAGAGCCGTTTTTGTCAATCAGCGGTTCACCGGTCGAAAGGTTCAGTAGGTGCCCAAAAGGAAAACAAAGGGGAGTACATACCTAAACTAAATTCTAGAAATTATTGTTCATCTATTTGAATAATATATGTTTTTCACATCACAAATTTGCATTTTAACGAATCCTCTTGAAGCATTTTTTCGAAGCGGTTGAAAAATAGGCAGGAAAGGGCATTTTCCACTGAGTGCCAAAATTATTGTATTTTTCACATTCATGGTTATCCACCAATAATGCTTGAGAATTACTGGCGATTGTGACATTCTTACGCGAATTATCAATAGCCGTTTGGGGATTCACAGCATGCGACCGACACCCATGGTCATTTCTTTAGCCGATGAACACCCCGCCAATGTCGCCATGTTTTTACTGGATGATCGCGGACAAATCCTTTTTTACAACACGGCCGCCGCGAAAGTCGCCAGTCTGCAACCTGAGGAAATTTTGGGCAACTCGATCAATCGAGTCGCCGGAATCCATCTCTTTTCCGCGGAACACTCTTCCTTCCCTCATTTTTCAACGAACAATGGAACCGCCGATTGCCCGCCATCGATTCATTGGAAGATCGAGCCGTTTGGGGATTTCCAAGACGACCGAGCCCGCTATCTCGCGCTGGGCATACCGGTCTCGCCGATTGTTGAATCCGCCGCTGTGGCCAAGGATTCGTTGCATCACTTATCGAAGCTGGCCAATAAAATTCCCGTCTTCGTCGCCCTGCTCGACGATCGGAACCGTTTTCTGTTCGCGAACCAAACCGCTGTCGACTTTTTCGGGCTGCAGCCGGCGGAAATCGTCGGCCGGCCGTTTGCCGAACTCATCGATCACGAGATCGACCAACGCTTGCTGAAATTCGCCCGCCGGGCGCTGGACGGCAAGTTGGCGCGTTTCGAGACGACCCGGCGGGATCGCATCGGCCGCGACCGGGTTTACGACGTTTTGCTGATTCCCAATTCCGGCCAGACCGAAGACGCCCGAACCTTCTTCATGATCGGCCAGGACATCACCGACAAGCGCATCGCCGAGAACGCCCTGCGCCAGAGCGAGGAACGGCATCGATTTCTCTACAACAAGACCCCGGTGATGCTCTTTTCGATCGACGCCGCCGGGCGGATTCTGAATGTCAGCGATTATTGGCTGGACGAATTGGGATACACCCGCGAAGAAGTCATCGGCCGGGAAACGACCGATTTTCTCGGCTACTCCTCGCGGCGCGAAATGAACGAGAAAATCCTGCCGGCGTTGTTCCGGATCGGACAATGCAAAAACGTCGAATGCCGCTTCGTGAAAAAGACCGGCGAAATCAAAGACACCTTGTTGTCGGCCATCGCGGAGCGGGACGGTTACGGCCAGTTCACCCGCGTCCTGGCGGTTCTGATCGACATCGAGGATCGCCTCATCGCCGAGGATGCCCTGCTCGAAAGCGAGCAGAAGTATCACTCGCTGCTGGAGAACATCGCGGTCGGCGTCTACCGCACCACGATCGACGAGCCCGGCCGTTACTTGCAGGCCAATTCGGCCTTGGCGCACATGCTCGGCTACGACTCGGTGGACCAGCTGCTTTCCATTCCGGTCGCGGACTTGTACGTCGATCCGGCGGAACGCAAGGCCGTCATCGAAAAGCTGATGGAACACGGCGAGGTCAAGGACTTCGAACTGCGCCTGCGCCGCAAAGACGGTTCGAGTTTCGCCGTGTCCTGCAATTCCCGGCTGCATCGCGACGAAAAAACCGGCAACCAGTGGATCGACGGGGTGATCAAGGACATCACCGAACGCAAGCAAGCCGAGGAGAATCGGCGGCAGCTCGAAGAACAGTTGCGGCAGTCGCAGAAAATGGAGGCGGTCGGGCGGCTGGCCGGCGGCATCGCGCACGATTTCAACAATATTTTGACGGGCATTCTCGGCTACGCCGACCTCATGCTGGCTTCGGTCGGCGACGGCAACCCGCTGCGCGGCGACATTCAGGAAATCAAGCGCGCCGGCGGCCGGGCGGCGGATTTGACGCGGCAATTGCTGGCTTTCAGCCGCAAACAAATGATTTGCCCGGTAGTGCTGAACGTGAACGAAGTCATCGCCCATTCGCAGAACATGCTGGGGCGGATCATCGGCGAGGACATCGCGCTGCGGGTGACCGCGGCGCCCGATCTACGCCCGATCAAGGCCGACGCAGGCCAGCTCGAACAAGTGCTGGTCAACCTGGCGGTCAATTCCCGCGACGCCATGCCCGCCGGCGGCGAATTGCTCGTCGAGACGGCCAACGTGGAGTTCGGAACCATGTACCTGCGCCTGCATCCGGAGGTGGCGGATCGGCCTTACGTGATGCTGGCCGTCAGCGACACCGGCTGCGGCATGGACGCGGAAGTGAAAAGCCACCTTTTCGAGCCTTTTTTCACCACCAAGCCCAAGGATAAGGGAACCGGTCTGGGGCTGGCGACGGTCTACGGCATCGTCACGCAGAACAACGGCTTTTTACACGTCTATTCCGAGGTCGGGATCGGGACGACGATAAAAATCTACCTGCCGTGCGTTGACGAGCCGCCCTCGCACCTGCGGGATCTGCACCCCGAGGAATGGCCGCGCGGCCGGGAAACCATTTTGCTGGTCGAGGACGAGGACATGGTGCGCACGTTCGCCAAGACGATCCTCCAGCGGCAGGGATACACCGTTTACGAGGCGACGAACGGCGGAGAGGCGCTGCTGCTCATGCAGAAAATAGGCGACCAGGTCGATCTGCTGTTCACCGACGTGATCATGCCCAATCTGAACGGCAAGGAATTGTATCAGCAACTGCGGCGCCTGCATTCGGGTTTGAAGGTGCTGTACATGTCGGGTTACACCGAAAGCGTGATCGGTACTCAGGGCCTGCTCGACGAGGGGATCCACTTTCTGCAAAAGCCGTTCAACATCAAATCGCTGGCCGGAAAAGTCCGCGAGGCGCTCGATGACTGAGCGCGGCGCTTACGGCAGCAGGCGCAATTGTTCGAGGCTGTCGACGCCCAGTTCGCCGCCCACGAAGGCGATGTTGTACTTCGTCTGGACGATCGATTTGACGACTCCCGGCAGATAGTTGCCGTTCTGAAACTGCGCCAGGACCCGGACTCCGGGTTTGATCTCGCCCGCCTGCGGCGGTTGATCGAGCACGATTTTCTCTTTCGGATAGCAGCCCTCGACATCGCCGTCGAGTTTTACGGACAAACCGCCCGGACAATCCTTCATGATCGTGCCATGATGCCAATCATCCGTCCCGATCGCGGCAAAGACCTCGCGGCCCGGGGTCAGCTTGGATTCGAACATCCCGCAAGCCGCGGCGAAAGATACCACCAACAACCCGGTAACCAGCAGCATCGCTCGCTTCATCGTCAAAACCTCCCCGGTTGGTCGCCGACTCCCTCATATCGGCCGAATGGGTCTCAGACTTGATATTCTCGCGAAAAACAGGTCGTTCGCCAACCGCATATTTACACCCTGGGCAAAAGGATCATTCCTGATTAAACTGGCGCGCAAATGACGCACGTTAAACTACATCGCCGCATCAGCCTGATCGAGAACATGAAGATCTCGCTGCGCGCGGTCGGCGCGAACAAGCTGCGTTCCGGCCTGACGAGCCTGGGCATCATCATCGGCGTCGCCACCGTGATCGCCATGCTGTCCATCGTCGGCGGCATCAACCAGATCGTCTCCAGCGAGTTCGAACGCCTCGGAGCGAACGTTTTCATTTTACAGAAATACCCGGCGATTTCGATCACCTTCGATTGGCATAAGTTCCACAACCGGAAGGATCTCGAAATCGAGGACGTCGAGGCGCTCAAGCGTTCCTGCCCCTCCCTCGACCTGATCAGTCCGCTGATTTTCAACTGGCGCGGCGACGTCGTGCATGCCGAGGGCAAGAAGACCGATCCCGACGTGCAGGTGGCCGCGGTGACCGAAACCTACCTGCCGGTGAGCGGCATGTCGCTGGACCTGGGCCGCAATTTCCTGCCGCAGGAAGCGGTCGCCGGCACGCACGTCGCGGTGCTGGGCTACGATGTCATGGAAAAATTGTTCGCCTTCGGCAGCCCGATCGATCGGTTCATCCAGGTCCGCGGCGATCGCTACCGCGTGATCGGCCTGGTCGAACGGCAAGGCGCGATTTTCGGCGAAAGCCGCGACAACATCGTCGCCATTCCGTTCGGCGCGTATGCCAGCAAGTGGCAAATCCGGGACCAACTCGAAATCTACCTCAAGGCGAAGGAAGGCGTGCCGGTCGAGCAGGCGATGGACGAAGTGCGGGCGGTGATGCGCATCCGCCACAAGCTGAAGCTGACCGAAACCGACGACTTCGAACTGGTCACCCGCGACAGCCTGATGAGCACTTACCAGAGCATGACCGGATCGATTTTCATCGCGGCGATCGGCATCGCTTCGATCTCGCTGCTGGTCGGCGGCATCGGCATCATGAACATCATGCTGGTCTCGGTGCGCGAGCGCACCCGCGAGATCGGGGTCCGCAAGGCGCTGGGCGCGCGCCGGCGCGATATCTCCCGCCAATTTTTGATCGAGTCGATCACCCTGTCGCTCCTCGGCGCGACGATCGGCATCGCTCTGGCCCTGGGGTGCTTGAAACTGGCGACCTCCTTCACCGACAGCCTGCCCGTGACCTATTCCAGTTCGAGCGTTTTGCTGGCGGTGGGTTTCGCGATGCTGGTCGGTGTGTTCTTCGGTGTCTACCCGGCGCGCAAGGCCGCCGCCCTGGATCCGATCGAGGCGCTGCGGTACGAATAATCCCCCCGGCCCATTGCCTGCCGACCCGACTACTTGATAAAACGGAATCAGAAAACCAAGGAGCAACCATGCGCCGAACCGTGCTGATTCTATTTTGCCTCGCCCTCGCGAGTGGCATCGCCTGGCGGTCCGTCGCGGCCGCGCGGGCCGACGACGATCCCGCCCTGCTGGCCAAGGCCCAGGCCTACGATACCGGCGTGCGCGACCGGCACGTGCCGGGATACGGCGGCATCGTGCAAGCGCTCTACGAAACCGAGGATCTGCAGACCATCCTGATGTATCGCGGCCAGGGCGATTCCACCATGTGGACCTCCACCTACGGCGCCTCGCAGGCCTTCCGTTACGCGGTGACCGGCGACGCGGACGCCAAGGCCAACGCCATTGCCGCCGTCCAGACGTTGAACGACCATTTGCGCGTCACGCAGACCACCGGCTACGTCGGGCGCTACGTCGGACCGGTCAGCGACCCGGCCTTCTGGCTCGATTACGCCGGCAGCGAAATCCTGCTGTACGGCTCCGGCCTCTGGCTCGGCACCTTCTACCTCTCCAACAGTTCTTCCGACCAATACGACGGCTTCTTTCACGGCCTTTCGGTCATCTACGATCTGGTCGACGACGCCCCGACGCGCGCGCTGATCAAGTCGATGATCAAGGAAGTCATCGACAAATTGCGCGCCAGCTACTGGTTCATCCTCAACGAGGACGGCCTGCCGACCACCGCCGCGCCGCAGATCGACGGCACCGAGCGGATCGCCTTCGCGCTGATCGCGGCGCATATCCTCGACACCGAGGAGTACTGGAATCTTTACGCGCAGGTTTATGAGGAGGAGAAACCGGGCTTGCCGCTTTCGGCGATCTCGTTCTTCAACAAGTACACCGAATATTTCGCCAACAACCTGCGGCACCAGAATTTCTATACGCTCTTCACGATGGATCCCGACGACGAACGGGTCGCCTACTTCTTCCGCGTATTCATGGACAAGGTCCGGCCCTGGGTCGAAAACACCCACAACGTGTATTTCGACTGGGTTTACCTGACGGCCTGCCAGCGGCTCGACCGT
Organism: Myxococcales bacterium; assembly: GCA_012517325.1. Classification (NCBI taxonomy): domain Bacteria; kingdom Pseudomonadati; phylum Myxococcota; class Myxococcia; order Myxococcales; species Myxococcales bacterium. The sequence continues at coordinate 8,755 of JAAYVF010000123.1, forward strand.
TGCCGGGGCTCGCAGGCGATCATGGAAGACGGCGTGGCGATGTTGGGGCAGTTCACCGAGCCGCCCAACCGCGAAATTCACATCGATCCGCCGGCCGCCGCGGTCGACCCGATTTCGCAATGGCTGGTCGATTTTCAGAGCACCCTCCCCGATTGGCTGGGCGATCTGCTCGATTTTCAATTACAGGCCAAGGAAGCCTACCCGGTCGAATACCGCTGCCGGCAGGAATATTTGTGGCAACGCAGTCCGTTTCAGATGCAGTGCGCCGGATTCCTGCCGCAGCACGTCATGCCGGGCGTCGATTACCTGATGGCCTACTGGATGGGCCGCTATTACGACTACCTGGAACCGCACGACATCGACGGCCCCCCGGATGACGACACTACCGACGACGACAATGATGACAACGACGACAACGATGATACCGCCGGCACCGACGACGATACGCGGACGGACGACGACACCACTTTACCGCCGGATGATGACACCTCGGGAAATGCCGAGGACAACGATGACGATTACGGAGACACCTGCTGCGGCATCTGACGCGAGGGCCCATGATCGAATCGCCGAGCCAGCTTTATTTTTTGAACTGGACCTTCTGGTTGCAAACCGGCATGGCGGTCGTCTGCGGCGCGTTGCTGGGCCTGGAACGCCAGATCCACGACAAACCGGCGGGCGTCCGCACGTCATTGCTGATCTGCGTCGGCTCCTGCCTGTTCGCGCTGCTCCCCGATATGCTGACCCGCCTTCATCCGAGCGCGCCGCCCGATTTTTCGCGCATCGCCGGCCAAGTCATCACCGGCGTCGGTTTTCTCGGCGCCGGGGCGATCATCCATCAGGGGTACAGCGTCTACGGCCTGACCACCGCGGCGACCATCTGGCTGGCATCCGGCATCGGGCTGATCATCGGCCTGGGCTATCCCTACACGGGTTTGGTGATCACGCTATGCGCGATCGCCACCCTGGTGCCGCTCGGCTGGTTGGAACATCGCTTCTTCGGACATTCAAAATAGGCGGAGCGGCGCCTCGGCTTCAGGGCCGGTCGCTCCGGTTGTAAGCCTCGGTGGTTCCGGCCAGATCGGCATAACGCGTCCGGGCGCCCGCGGTCGGCATCGCCAGCAAATCCAGCACGATCGCCCAGCCGGCAAACAGGTAGAAGATCGGCGCCGGTTCGGCCAGAAAGAACAGCAACAAACCCAGACAGGCGATGGCGTCGGCGAACGCCCAGCGAATGAGATAGGCGACGAAAAACGCCGCGCGCCGGGCCAGCAGCCGCGGAAAGAGAAAACTCATCACCGTGAGCAGCAGGCCGACGCCCAGAAACGCCCAGCGCAAGGGCGCGTATTGCCCCGCCGATTCGGCGGCGGTGGTGACCGGCGGCACGACAAACGAGATGCCGACATAGAAAAAAATCGACATCAGCAGGGAAAACCAAAGGATCCAGACGACCAGCGGGGGCAGTTGCCGCAATTGCACTTGAGGCTGGGGCATGCTTACCTCCGCGAATTGTCAAAAAATGAAACCCCGGCGCCCGATCGCCGCCCGCAATCGTCTATTGAATCGTCTCGAGCGTCTTGATCGTTTCCATCATCAAGGCGACCGCGCCTTGCAGCGTGTTGACTTCGAAGGAGAACTTCGCCCCGGCGGCGGCGAACAGTTCGGGCAGTGAAACGGTGCCGCCCAGCGCCAGCGCCCGGCGGTAATCGGCCAACGCCTGGGCGTGGTTTTTCAGCGACCGCCGCCAGACCTGCACGGCGCCAAGTTGGGCCAGGCCGTATTCGATGTAGTAGAACGGATAACGGTGGATGTGCAGCTTGCGATGCCAGCCGGTCGCCATCACTTCTTCAAAGCCGCGGTAATCGACGTTGGGCATGAACCGCCACCACAGTTCGGTCCATTTGGCGTCGCACCGCGCGGGGTCGGAAGCCTCGCGGTGATGCGTGTAAACCCAGTGCTGGAACATGTCGACCACCGCCATGTACGGCCAGAACATCAGCGAATTCTGCAGGTGCTCGAGTCGGGCGCGCGCCGCGTCTTCCCGCGTGTAAAATCCGCCTTCCAAGGCTTCCAGTTGGGGCGCGGCCAGTAGTTCCATCGCCATCGAGGCGACCTCGGCGAATTCCATCGGCACTTCTTTTTGCTGCTCGTACGGCAGGTGATCGGCGGCGAAGACGTGGAACGAGTGGCCCGATTCGTGCAGCAGGGTTTGCACGTCGTCGTGCAGCCCGACGGCGTTCATGAAAACAAACGGCCGGCCGGCGACCGCGAAGGTGGTGCAGTAGCCGCCCGGCGCCTTGCCTTTGCGGTTTTCGAGGTCGAGCAGTTTCTCGTCGCGCATGGTCTGAAAATATTGGCCGAGTTCCGGATCGAGCCGCCGGAAAATCGCGGCGGTCTTTTCTTCGAGTTCCGCGACTTCGCCGAACGGCCGGAGCGGCGGCCGGGCGAACGGATCGACGTCGAGATCCCAGGGGCGCAGGGTTTCCACGCCGAGTTGCCGGCGCCGTTTTTCGTACAACATCGCGGCGGCCGGCACGACCACGTCGGCGATGGCATGGGCGAAGGTTTCGCAATCGGATGGGTTGTAATCGAAGCGCAGCAGTTGCTTCCAGCGGTAGTCGCGATAATCCTCGTACCCGGCGTTGGCGGCGATTTCGCCGCGCAGTTTCATCAGCTTGACCCAAACCCCGTTGATCGCCGCGCGATCCGCCAACTGCCGTTCGGCCGACAGCCGCCAGGCGGCCTCGCGCTTCGCGCGATCGATTTCCTGGTAGACCGGCCGTAATTGGGTGATGGTGATTTCCTTGCCTTCCCATTGCACGGTCTGCGCGCCGATGATGCGGTCGTATTCGTTCGCCAGCCGGCGTTCTTCCGTAAACAACGGCAGATTCGCCTCGCGGAAGATTTCCGCCTCGGCCTTCATGTTGCGAATCGGTATGGCGAAGCTGTTAGGCCGCATCCCGCAGGACAGCAGCTTTTCCTTGAGCTTCTGACCGGCGGCCCGCGCCCGGGGAATGATGTTTTCAAGATAGGCCAGATATTTTTGTTCCGCCGCGGTGTCCGTGGTATCCAGCGTGGTCGCCACCTGGAGCCGCTGCAACGATTCGTCAATCAACTCATTGACGCGCGTCCAATCCTTCAACCACGTCGAAAGATTGATCTCATAGATCTGGCGATCTGCCAGATCGGCGAAAAACGGCTCGATGCGTTCCCACGGCCAATCCATGAATTCAAATACCGTTTTTGGCAAATCATCGAAGCGAATCCGCACATCGGCCATCGGAAGACCCCGTTTCTAAATAATAAAATCGTGGTTTAACCTTTCGATTGTTAGCTTGGGATTCTTTGCGCTAAAATGCAAACGAAAAATCCGGAATTGAGCAATAAAAAAGCGCCCAATTCTTTTCTGAAAAATATTATCCATCGGTCGTCCGATTATCGGGAGAAGGCAAAGTTGGATCTGTTAGCGTCGGCTCGAAAACGTATTCTTTTGCTTGACGGCGCCATGGGCACCGAGATTCAATCTTTGCGCCTACCGGACGAAGCCTTCGACGGGAAAACCGGCTGCAACGAAATACTCGTTCTGACCGTACCGGAAAAAATCCGTGAAATTCATTTGAATTATCTGCGCGCGGGCGCGGATGTGATCGAAACCAATACCTTCGGCGCCAATCCGCTCGTCCTGGCCGAATACGGGCTGGCCGAAAAAACCGAAATAATCAACGAAACCGCCGCCCGCCTGGCGCGTGAGGCCGTCGCCGAAATCGGCACCGCCGACCGGCCGCGTTTCGTTTCGGGCTCGATCGGGCCGGGAACCAAACTCCCGACCCTGGGACAGATCGGTTACGAGGAATTGTTCGAGAATTATTCCCGCCAGATCGCCGGCCTACTCGACGGCGGCGTAGACCTGCTGCAGATCGAAACGGTGCAGGACCTGTTGCAAGCCAAGGCCGTTCTCGCCGCGGCCGCGGCCGTCATGGCCCGCAAGCGGCGCGTGCCGCTGTACGTTTCGGTGACGATCGAACAAACCGGCACGCTGCTGACCGGCACCGATCTGCCGGGCGCGATCGCGATTCTCGAACCCTTCGGCATCGATATCCTGGGGCTGAACTGCGCCACCGGCCCGCTGGCGATGCGCCCGCACCTGGAAACCCTCGCCGGACTCTGGCCCGGATTGATCGGCGTTTACCCCAATGCCGGCCTGCCACTGCCGTGCGCGACCGGGATCTGCTATCCGGAATCGCCGGAAGCCTTTGCGCAAACATTGCGCCGTTTTCTCGCGGAACTGCCGATTCATTTCGTCGGTGGTTGCTGCGGCACGACGCCCGCGCACATCCGCCGCCTGGCCGCCGCGATCGCGGAGTTGCAACCGCTGCCGTCGCGGGCCGTCGCCGTGCCGGCGCTCGCCAGCCTGTTTAACGCCGTCACGATCCGCCAGGATCCGCCGCCGCTGTTTGTCGGCGAACGCGCCAACGCCACCGGCAGCAAGGCCTTCCGCGACGCGCTGCTGGCCGGCGATCACGACGCGGCGTTTGAAATCCTGAACGAGCAGGCCGATTACGGCAGTCACGCCGCCGACCTGTCGGTCGCCTACGCCGGCCAGGATGAAGCGGCGCACATGGACGCGCTGATGCGGCGCGCCGCCAAGGAATGCCGGCTGCCGATTTTCATCGATTCGAACCTGTCCGCGGTGGTGGAAATCGCGCTTCGGCGGTATCCGGGCCGAGCGGTGATCAATTCGATCAATCTCGAGGACGGCGGCAAGCGGGCGGCGGCGATCTGTCCCCTGGCCCGCCAATTCGGCGCCGGGATCATCTGCCTGACGATCGACGAGGACGGCATGGCGATGACCGCCGACCGCAAGGTGTCGATCGCCAAACGGTTGGTCGAGCTGTGCGTCCGGGAATACGGCCTGCGCCCGCAGGACCTGTTCATCGACACGCTCACCTTCACCATCGGCTCGGGCGATCCGAGCCTGCGCGGCGCGGCGGTGGAAACGATGGAGGCCATCCGGCGCGTCAAAGTGGAAATCCCCGGCGTGCACTGCCTGCTGGGCTTGTCGAACGTCAGTTTCGGGTTGTCGCCCAAGAGCCGCAAGGTGCTCAATTCGGTGTTTCTGGATTGTTGCCTGAAAGTCGGCCTCGACGCGGCGATTCTCAATCCCAAGCACATCTTTCCGCTGGCGCAATTGAACGAGACCGATGTCGAGCGCGCACTCGATCTGATTTACGCCCGCTCGGCCGACGGCCGCGATCCGCTGGAGGCGTTCATCAACCATTTCGCAGGCCGGCCCGAACTGGAAGACGAAAAACAGACGGCGGCGCTGCCCCCGGCCGAGGCGGTGTTTCAGGGCATCACTAAGGGGCAGACCGCGCTCGTGCTGAAAAACCTGCCGGCGCTGCTCGCCGCGCGTTCGGCGGAAGACATTCTCAACGACTTGCTCGTCCCCGCCATGAAGCAGGTCGGCGAATGGTTCGGCGCGGGAAAAATGCAATTGCCCTTCGTGCTGAAAAGCGCCGAAGCGATGAAACGCGCGGTGGACGCGCTCAAGCCCCATTTCGGGGCGGCCGGCCCGGCGGGCCCCGCGAAAAAACTGCTGCTGGCCACGGTGCGCGGCGATGTGCACGACATCGGCAAGAACCTGGTGGACATCATCGTCGGCAACAACGGTTTCGCCGTGGCCAACATCGGCATCAAGGTGCCGGTCGAAGTCATCATGAGCGAGACGAAAAAACAGGGCGCCGACGCGGTGGGCATGTCCGGCCTGCTGGTCAGTTCGGCATTGATCATGGCCGAAAACCTGCGGGCGATGACCGACGCCGGTCTGACGCTGCCTGTGCTGGTCGGCGGGGCCGCGCTGACGCCGGAATTCGTGCGCGACACGCTGGCGCCGGCCTACCCGAACGGCACGGTCACTTACTGCGCCGACGCCTTCGCCGGCCTGCAAGCCATGCAGGAAATCGCCGCCGGGCGCTCGCCCGTCTCGCCGGCGCCGTCAACGGAAAGCCCGTTGACCCGCGATTCCTACGCGCCGGAGCCGCTACGCATCGCCCGGATCGAGGCGCCCGTTCCGCCCTTCTGGGGCAGCCGGGTCACGCGATCGCTGCCGCTGGATTCGGTGCTGAGCTACGTCAACAAAATCGCCTTATTCCGCGGGCGCTGGGGTTACCGGCGCGGCGACCTGCCCCGGGACGAATTCCAGCGCCTCATGCGGACGGAAGTGCAGCCCAAATTCCGCGAGCTGGTGCGCGTGGTCAAAGCCGAAAAACTGTTCGCGCCGCAAATCGTCCACGGCTATTTCCACGGCCGTGCCGAGGGCGACGCGGTGGTGGTCGAACACGAGGGGCGCGTCTGGCGGTTCCCCTTCCCGCGCCGCCGGACCGAGCCGCGCCTCTGCCTCGCCGATTTTCTGCGGCCGGACGACGACACGGTCGGCTTTTTCGTCGTAACGCTCGGCGGCGCGACGGCGGAACGCGGCCGGGAGATTTTCGCCCGGCACGAATACCTCGACTACTTCCTGCTGCACGGGCTGGCGGTCGAGGTGACCGACGCGTTGGCCGAATACGCGCACGAAACGATGCGCCACGAGCTGGGCATCGGCGAACCGCGACGCCTGAACTGGCAGGAACTGGTGACGCAAAAATATCGAGGCAGCCGGTACGGCTTCGGTTATCCGGCCTGCCCCGACCTGGCCGCGCACCGGGCCGTCTTCGATCTGCTGCAACCCGAACGCCTCGGCGTTGAGCTGGCCGAGTCCGATCAGCTGGTGCCGGAGTATTCGACGGCGGCGATCGTGCTGCACCATCCGCAAGCGAAGTACTTCGCGGTGTAAAAGAACGCTTCTATCCGGCGGCGTTTTGTTTTATTGTGCATCCCATCCGGGAGGGTGAACCGCAACCATGGCCGCGAAAACGTTGGTGGAATGGATCAAGGACCGGGTCGTCATTTTCGACGGCGCGATGGGCACGGAACTGTACAAACGGCATCAGTTCGTCAACGTCTGTTACGATCAACTCAGCCTGACCCAACCGGAGATCGTCAAGGAAATTCACCGCGCCAACAAACGCGCCGGCGCGGACGTCCTGACCACCAACAGTTTCGGCGCCAACCGCCGCAAGCTGTCGGGGTTCTTGCTCGGCGATCAGACCTTCGCCATCAACAAGGCCGCGGCGGAAGTCGCCCGCGAGGTGGCCGGCGACGAATTGCTGGTCGCCGGCAGCGTCGGCCCGCTCGATCTGAGCGTCGGCATGGGCGGTTTCCCGGAAGACCAGGCGATTTCGCTCTATATGGAATCCATCCACGGCCTGAAGGAAGGCGGGGTGGATTTCATCATCTTCGAAACCTTCAGCCGCCGCGAAAACCTGCTGGCCGCGATCCGCGCCGCCGCGCGATTGGAAATGCCCTACATCCCCAGCATGGCGGTCGGCGAGCAGGGCATCACCCGCCACGGCGAGACGATCGAACACTTTTACGCGCCCTTCCCGGCCGATCTGCCCGCGCCGCTGCTGCTCGGTTTCAACTGCGGCGTCGGCCCGGCCGAATGGCTGGAACTGCTCGAACGTTTCGTGCCGGGTTCGCCCTACCCGGTGCTGGTGCAACCCAACGCCGGCCTGCCCAAGTTCGTCAACGACCGGATGATCTACATGACCAGCCCGGAATATTTCCTGACCTACGCCCTGCATTTCGTGCAGATCGGCGTACGGGCGATCGGCGGTTGCTGCGGCACCGGGCCGGAGCACATTCACGAGTTGACCGCCGGCGTCAAAGCGCTGCACAAAAAGCACGTCGAGGTCCGGGAACTCTCGCGGGAAAAGGTCGAATTGCGGGAACCCTGCCCGACCGAAGTGAAATCGCGTTTCGCCTGGAAGCTCGCCCACCGGCAATGGGTGACCAGCATCGAGATCGTGCCGCCGCTCGGCTTCGACATGAACCCGACGGTCGAGCGCGCCCGCGCCTGCAGCATCCAGGGCGTCGACGCGATCAACATCCCCGACGGTCCCCGCGCCAGTTCGCGCGTCAGCCCGCTGATCGCCGCGCTGACGATCCAGCAACGCGTCGGCATCGAGGTGATCCTGCACCTGACCTGCCGCGACCGCAACATCATCGGCATGCAATCCGACCTGCTCGGCTGCGCGGCGGCCGGCATCAGCAACGTTTTGATCATCACCGGCGACCCGCCCAAACTGGGCGATTATCCCTTCGCGACGGCGGTGTTCGACCTGGACGCCATCGGCTTTACCAGCATCGCCGCGCGGCTCAACCGCGGCGTGGATATCGGCGGCCATCCGGTCGATCCGGCCACCTGTTTTTTGATCGGCGTCGGCGCCGACCCGTCCCACCTTGATCAAAAACGGGAAATCGACCGGCTGCACCAGAAAATCGCGGCCGGCGCGGAGTACGTAATCACCCAACCGATCTTCGACGTCGACGTCCTGATGCGTTTTCTGGAAAAGATCGGCGATCTGCCGGTGCCGATCATCGCCGGCATCTGGCCGCTGGCCAGTTTGCGCAACGCCGAGTTCCTCAACAACGAAGTGCCGGGCGTCACGGTACCGGCCTGGATTCTCAAGCGCATGGCGGCGGCCTCGGCCAGCAAGGAAGCCGCCCGCGCCGAAGGGATCGCCATCGCCCGCGAACTGCGCGACCAGATCCGGCCGCACATCGCGGGCATTCAGGTCAGCGCCCCGTTCGGCAACGTTCAGACGGCGCTGGCGGTCACCGCGCCCTGACGAGGTCTGCCGATGGATGACAAATGGGTGTGCATCAACTGCGGCTTCATTTACGACCCGACGCACGGCGACCCGGCGCGCGGCTTTCCGCCCGCCACGCCGTTCGAGCGCCTGCCCGATAACTGGACGTGCCCGATCTGTTACGCGGCGAAGTCATCGTTCGATCGCTTGTAGCGCGTCCGGATCCGGCGGACACCGATGAAAAAAACGACCCTGTTCCTCCTGTTTCTCATGAACGCGATCTGGGGCGGCACGTACGCCGCGGTCAAATCGATCATGCCGCACGCGCCGTACTACCTGGTCACTTCGACCCGCTACCTGCTGGCCGCGATTCCGGTGCTGCTTTATGTCGGCCGGCGTTACGGCCTGCGCATGAGCCGCGGCGATTACCTGCGCTGCCTGATCATCGGCTTGTCGACCCTGGTCTTCAGCCCGCTGCTGATGTACACCGGCGTCAACCTCGGCCGTTCGGCGGATGCCGCGATCCTCACCGCCACCGAACCGCTGCTCGTGGCCCTGGGAGCGTATTTCTACCTGCGGGAGCGAATCGGCGGCCGGACCGTGGCGGCGCTGTTCATCGCCTTCACCGGCGCCCTGCTGTTGTCCGAATTCTGGCACGAAAACGGCCTGGTCAATCCGGCGGCCATCGCCCTGATCGCCACCGCGGTCCTTTTTGAATCGACCTATTCGGTCCTGAGCAAGGAACTGCTGGCCCGCCACGAACCGATCAAAATCCTGGCGGTCGTCCTGCTTTCCGGCTCGCTCGTCAACGCGACGGCGATCACCTTGCTCGGCTGGTGGCCCGGGCTCGCCGGCTTGAACGGCGTCGATTGGCTGGTGCTCGTCGTCTACCTCGTCCTGATCTGCACGGTTTTCGGCTTCGCCTTCTGGAATTTCGCCCTGCGCCGCAACGCGACGGCCAACGTTTCCCTGACGATTTTCGTGCAGCCGCTGTTCGGCCTCCTCATCGGCTGGGTCTGGCTGCGGGAATCGCCCTCGCTCGGCCAATTGGCCGGTACCATGATGATCCTGGCGGCACTGACTATCGCTTTCTCCGGCCAAACCGCCGGGCCGGACCGCGATCTGCCGCCGGCGCCCCCGTCCGTCTGACCACCCGCGGTCGTCACTGGCCCGCCCCACCGGCCGGTAAACCGGCAAATTAGTGAATTTGACATCAAGCGAATCATGGGGATAATCATCCCGGGGAGACTAACCGGCCCGGGACACCGTCCTGGCCTGCGATCGCGAAGCAGAGAAGGAGCGAATGCGATGAAACCGAAACGGATTCTCCTGTGGATGACGGCAATTCTGTTATTGGCCGCTTCCCCGTTGTTCGCCGAATACGGAGATTGGGAAAAAATTTACAGCATCGGCGGAACGCCGGGATTCTCCAACGCGGCTTTCATGAGCCTGGGCATCGGCGATCCGGACAACCTGTACACCGCCGGCATTCAGCAGACCGGCGGCATGTCGATCACTTACGCCTGGGACAGCCACGACGGCGGCTACACCTGGTCGCCGCTGATCGAAACCTCCGCCAGCGGTGAAGGCTGCGACATCATGTCGCTGTTTTCCTTCGTGATCACCGCCGGCGCGACCAATGCCGACTCCGCGGTATTCGCCGGCATCCAGGTTTCGCCGGAATGCATCGAGGAAAACGAGTTCCCGGCCTGCATGTTCAAGTGCATGTTCCTGCTGGAACCGGTGGTGCACATCACGACCGACGGCGGCGAGACGACGCAGCAAGCCACGATCACCGGCGCCGGCATGTACAACATGATCATGGCGTTCACGTTCGTCGATGAAACCATCGGCTACGGCGCCGGCGTGCCGAACCTGCTGGTGCGGACGCAGGACGGCGGCCTTTCCTGGACCAAGCTGGCCGCCCCCGGCAACATCGCCACCTACTACAACGACGTGCAATTCTTCGACGCCAACACCGGCTACCTGGTTTCCGGCGTCCCGGAAGAAGAGAAAAAATCGGGCGATTCGCCGCGGGAAAAATACGAAGAACTGATGTTCGCCCTGAAATGGATGAAAGACCCGATCTTCCGGATGAACTGGCGCGAACAGCATCCGGACCAGGACGACAAAGGCCAGCTCGGCAAATTCTGGCGCACCACCGACGGCGGCGGGACCTGGGAAAATCCCTTCTCTTACGCCAACGCCAGCTTCCTCAATATCGAAATGGTCGACGAGGAAACCGGCTTCATCCTCGGCGAACCGCACACCGGCACGTATCCGGTCATTCTCTTCAAAACCACCGACGGCGGCGACACCTGGACCGATATTTCGGCGCGCCTGCCGCAGGATCTGCCCAATGTTTTGAAATGGGCGGTTTCCTCACTCGCCTTCCAGCCGATTTTCGGCGAAACCGGCTTCATCGGCGGCGTCGGCCAGAGTTTTTCCGGTTACCAGCCGATCCTGTTCTACACGGCGGACCTGGGCGAATCCTGGCAGTTTGACGAAACCGTGACCGACCTCGCCAACCCGATCATGCAACTGAAATGGGCGAATCCGAAAACCGCCTTCACCGTCGGCTTCGAGCTCTCGGTCTTCAAATACACGCAGGAAAACGTGCCGCCGATGGCCGATGCCGGTGAGGATGGCGTTGGTGAAACCGGCCAGGAAATCACCCTGGACGGCTCGGCTTCGTTCGATTACGACGACGATCCGCTGACCTATCACTGGACGCAGATCGACGGCCCGAACGCGACCATCGCCGATCCGACCGCCGCCGTGACGACCTTCGTCGTTTCCGACCCCGGCTCACCGATCTTCCAATTGACCGTCAACGACGGCCAGGAAGACGGCTCCGATTCGGTGACCTACACCGTCACCCAGGGCGCCGACGATGACGACACCGGCGCCGACGACGACAACGCCGACGACGACGCTTCGCCGACCGACGACGACAACGCCGACGACGACGATGACGACGACAACGGCGGCTGCGGTTGCTGATCGATTCAATGAGTTGGAAGCAGCCCGGTCGGAAACGGCCGGGCTTTTTTATTGACCCACAAAAACGGCGCGAACCGCCTTACCCGTTGATCATCGACAGGCACAAGACGGCAAAAAACGCGATCAGCAGAAAATAGCGTTGCGCGTCGGTCGCGAGTTGAAAGACGAGTCGGAGATCGTTCGGCATCGCTTGCTCCCCCAAGCAACTGCCCGAATCATAGGCGCGCCGCCGCGGCATCGCAAGGTCTTCGGCTCCGGCAAGCCGACTTTGCTTGCATTCGCCGGGTGGCTCGTATAAAAACCAAAGTCGAGTGCTTCGGTAGAGTTTTCAAGGAGCGGGCATGTCGGCTGATTATCAACGATTGATCGCGCATTTGCGCGATTACAAAAGGGCCGCGATCGCCTTTTCGGGAGGCGTGGACTCGTCGTTGCTGTTGGCGGCGGCGAAAGACGCCCTGGGCGACGAGGTTTTAGCGCTGATCGGCGTTTCGCCGACCCTGCCGCAACGTGAATTGCGGGAGGCGCAGGCGCTTTGCGACACCCTCAAGGTTCGTTATCAACTGGTGCAAACAGCCGAAATGGACGATCCGCATTATCGGGCCAACTCCGATCGGCGCTGCTACTATTGTAAAAAATATTTGTACCAGGCCTTCTTGCAGGCCGCCCGAAACCACGATTATTCGACCGTTCTCGAAGGCAGTAATCGCGACGATTTGAGCGACTACCGTCCGGGGATGGAAGCGCTGCGCGAACTGGGCATCCGCTCGCCGTTCGTCGAACTGAACATCGGCAAGGAGCAAATCCGCCAAATGGCCCGCGAGCGCGGCCTGACGGTGTGGGACAAACCCGCGGCGGCCTGCCTGGCTTCGCGCATCCCTTACGGCGAGCCGATCGACGCGGAAAAACTCGCGCGAATCGAACGGGCCGAGGACTCGCTGCACGATCTGGGCTTTCGCCAGGTGCGCGCCCGCGACCACGGCGGCCTGGTGCGGATCGAAGCCGCGCCGGAGGATTTGCCCAAACTGCTCGACCCCGCCAAGCGGGAAGCCGTCGTCACGGCCATGAAAAGCGCGGGCTACCTCTATGTCTCCCTGGATTTGCAGGGTTACCGGCGCGGCGCGATGAACGAAGCGCTGCCCCCGGCGGAAAACGATGAACCGAAGTGAATCGCCGACCGTGCTGGTCGCCATGAGCGGCGGCGTGGACAGCACGGTCGCCGCGGCGCTGCTGCGCGAACAGGGCTACCACGTCGTCGGCGCGACCCTGCGCCTGCACGATCTCACCCCACCCGGCGCGGCGGCCGCCTGCGGCGACCCGTCCGGCGTGGCGGCGGCGGAACAAGCGGCAAAATTCCTGGGCATCGAGCATCGGGTGATCGACGGCCGCGACCGCTTTCGCGAGGCCGTGCTCAAGGCCAGTTGGGACGATTACGCGAACGGCCGGACGCCCAACCCGTGCACCTGGTGCAACCGCGAACTCAAGTTCGGTTTCCTGTGGGAAACGGCCCGCGACCTGGGCGCGGCAATGATCGCGACCGGCCATTACGCCCGCCTCGTGCCGGGCGAAGGCGCCGTCGAACTGTATCGCGGCCGCGACCCGCAGAAGGATCAATCGTATTTTCTGTTCGCGCTGACCGCCGAGCAGCGGGCCCGCTCGCTGTTGCCGCTGGGCGAATACACCAAGCCCGAGGTGCGCGAACTGGCCCGCCGCCTGGGCGTGGCCAACGCCGAGCGGACCGAGAGCCAGGACGCCTGTTTCGCCTCCGGTGACGAAATTTTCGCCGAGGATCTGCGCCGCTTTTTTCAGGCGCCGGGCCGCGCCGGAACGATCGTGGATGAAAGCCGGCGGATTTTAGGCCGGCACGAAGGCCTGCACCGCTTCACGATCGGCCAACGGCAGGGTTTGGGCGTCGCCCTGGGAAAACGGGCCTGGGTCGAGCGGATCGACGCGGCCGACGCAACGGTGGTTGTCACGACCGATCCTGAACGGTTGCGGGCGAGCGGTCTGGTCGCCGCGCCGGTGTGCTGGTCGCGCGAACCCTGGGTCGGCCCTTGCGAAGTGCAGATCCGCTACCGGCACAAAGCGTCGCCCGCCCGGATCGAGATGGCGGATGCCGCGACCGCCGTGGTACGCTTCAATCAACCCTTGCGAGCGGTGACGCCCGGCCAAGCGGCGGTGTTCTACGACGGTGACCGCGTCATCGGAGGCGGCTGGATTCGGGAAGCGCTCGTCGGCGCCGAATGACCCTCTTTTCACGAGGAGCCAAGCCATGCCAAGCGATCGCTATCAAGCCCAGGAAAAATGGCGGTTCTGGGGCCCGGAGGGCCAGGATAAGCTGCGCCGGGCGCGCGTGCTGATCGTCGGTTGCGGCGGTCTGGGCGGCCATCAGGCCAACCTGCTGGCGCGGGCCGGCGTCGGCTTTTTACGGCTCATCGACGCCGACCAACCGGACCTGAGCAACCTGCACCGGCAAATCCTGTTCGACGAAACGGACCTGGATTCGCCCGACGGCAAGGCCATCATCGCCGCCGAGCGCTTGCGGTGGGTCAACTCGGAAATTTCCATCGAAGGCGTCGAAGCCCGCTTCTCGGCCGCCAACGCCGATTCGTGGATCAAGGACGTCGATCTGGTCCTCGACGCTTCCGACAACTTTCCGACCCGCTTCGCCCTCAACCGCGCCTGCGTCGCCCGGAAGAAGCCCTGGATCTACGGCGGCGTGGTCGGAGCGACGGGCATGGCGCTCAATATCTTCCCGGGCGCAGGCCCCTGCCTGCAATGCCTTTACCCGGAGGAGCCGCCGGCCGATCAAATTCCGACCAGCCAAAACACGGGAATCGTCAACACCGCTCCGGCGATCATCGCCGCGCTGCAGGTCAACGAAGCCTTCAAAATCCTCTTGGGCGACCCCGCGGTGACCCGCGAACTGGTGCAGATCGATCTGTGGCAGCTTTCCTTCGCCGCGACGCGGATCGCGCGCAGCGAACAGTGCCCGGTTTGCGGAAAACTCTAGCCGGATTTTTATTTCAGCAGCCGATTCAGTTCCCGCCAGACTTCCGTCAGGCCCTGCTTGGTGACGGCCGAGGTGACGAGGATTTCTTTCGGGTCCAGGCCGGTGGATAGGCCGACTTCGCGGATTTGATTGCGCAGGGCGTTGCCCTTGAGCTTGTCGGCCTTGGTGAAAACGAGCAGAGCAGGCCGGCCGAAGGCCTGCACGTAATCGAGCATCTGCCGGTCCAGTTCGCCGAAACCGCGCCGCAGATCGATCAGCACCACCACGCCGCGCAGGTTGTCGCGGGTCCGCAGGTAGGTTTCCATCATCGGACCCCATTTTTCCTGCTCGGCCGCCGCGACCTTGGCGAAACCGTAGCCGGGCAGATCGACGAAATAGAAGCTCTCGTCGATTTCGAAAAAATTGACCTGGCGGGTTTTTCCCGGCTGCTGGCTGACCTTGGCCAGCTTGCGAATGCCCAGCATGGCGTTGATGAGGGTGCTCTTGCCGACGTTGCTACGGCCGGCGATGGCGATCTCGGGCCGGTCGGCGGGCGGATAGTCGCGCGGCGAAACGGCGCTGACCAGGAACCGGGCGCGGTGGCCGGCCATGGCTTATCCCGTCGCGTAGGCGTGCAATCCCGACAGCAGCAGGTTCACGCCCAGGTAGGTGAAGATCACCGAGAGAAAGCCGACGATCGCGATCAGGTTGCTGCGACGGCCCGTCCAGCCCGCCGTCAGCCGCGTATGCAGATAAAGCAGGTAGATGATCCAGGTCACGAGGCTGGCGGTTTCCTTCGGATCCCAGCCCCAGGGGCGGCCCCAGGCTTTGTTGGCCCAGATGGCGCCGGTGACGATGACCAGGGTCATGAGCGGAAAGCCGACCATGACCGATTTGTAGCCCAGCCGATCGAGGGTTTCGGCGGACGGCAGGGCGGCCATGAGTTCGGCGTTGCGCCATTGGAAAATCAGCACCAGCAGGCAGCCCAGCCAGCCCAGCACCAGCAGCGCCAGCGCATAGGGATTGGCGGCCAGGCGGGTGTCGGGCATGCCGTGCGCCTTGACGAACAGCCAGACCAGGCCGGCGGTCAGTAAAACGAAGGTCGCCAGCAGCGCACGCGTCGGCAGGATCAGGTCGGCGCGCTGCTTGGAAGGGACGGCGGCGATCACCGTCAACACGGCCAGGATAAGCGCCGCCAGCAGCAGCGGCCCCGCGCCGGGCACCACCACCTGCGAAAACTGCCCTTCGGCGCCGCCCGGCAACGGCTCCTTGATCCAGGTGTCGTTCATCATCACGGTTTTATCCATCGGGAATGCCGCGCCGCCGATCACCGCGCCCTTCGACGCGCCCAGCACGGCGAACACGACGAAGCCGGCGGCCACGACGATAAACCAGTTCATTCGCACCTTGTCTTTCAGCAAAAAAAGCACCGAGAAAACGAACGCCGTCAGAAAAGCCGCGTAACCGATGCTGGCCACCGCGACGTGCAAATGCAGCCACACCGATTGCAGCGCCGGCACCAGCGGTTCGATCTCTTTGTTGGGCGACAGGCTGGCGATGCCCATGGCGATGCCGGCCAGCGGCATGACGAAGGCGCCGGCGATCCGCACCTGGTAGCGGAACTCGACGAACAGGTAAACGACCACGATGCCCCAGACGAAGAACACGAGGGATTCGTACATGTTGGTGAACGGCGGATGAGCCCACCCCGCCGCGATCCAGCGCAGGATCAGGGCCGCCGTCAGCGCGATGGCCGCGACCAACCCGAAGAGCCGCCCGGTTTTCCAGACGCCGTCCCGCCGCCCGCCCAGGTAAATCAGATAGCAGACGGTCGTCACGATGAACGCCACGAAGGACAGGTCGAACAGCGAGGCGCTGCCGGCGTCGGCACGGCCGCTGAAAAAACCCGCGATCATTTCGCGAAACAAGTCGATCATTCGTCAACCCTTTGCGATTTTTTCGGCCGTCTTTTCCAGCCATTCCCGCATGGCTTCGCGATGGCGCGTGGCCGTCCCGGCCACGGTGACGGATTTCCCCTCCACGCGCGCCCAGACCCGCTTATGGGAGGTGTACATGGTAAGCAACAACCCCACGAAGAACAGTCCGAACCCGGCCCAGAGCAGGCCCGCGCTGGGATCGGCGGTGACCAGCAGGCCGGTATAGTAACCTTGCTTCGCCCCGGCGAACGCCAGTGTGTACGGCCCGACCGGAAGCGGCGGCGCGTTTTGGGCCAACCAGGCCTCGGCCTCCCGGCCGCCGGATTGCAGGACGACATGTACTTCCGTCGCCCCTTCGGCGTTCTTGCGGGCGTCGTCGACGACCAACCCGTCGCGCTTTCCGGGCAACGACTGGATTTGCTGGAAAACGACCGGCAGGGTCGTATCCAGGCCTTCGCCCTTCAATTGGATCAGCGGAAATTCCTGCCGTCCGTAGCTGGCCTGGAAAAAGCGATAGAGCCCCTGGCGCAGGGGATCGTTGACGACGATCGATTTTTCCCGCAGCTTCCGGCCGTCCTGCCACAGGCTGAGCCAACTGCGGAACTCCTTGGGCCGTTTCGATCCGGCGTAGAATTCGACGGTGAACTGGTCGCAGCGCACATCGAAAGGCAAGCGCATCAGGTCGCCGTTTTTAGTCAGGAAGACATTTTGGCTGCCGCCCTCGGGCAGCATCATCTGCCCTTCGATGCCGGCGAACAATTTGACCAGCGCGCCGGCGACGACCAGCAGAATGCTGAAATGGACCACGACGATCGCATAGCGCAGCCACGGCGAATTTTGCGCGAAGAGATGGATGGCGCCGTTTTTCTCGGTCTGTCGGACCGTGCCGACCGGCCGCATCAGCGCGGTGAGCTGTTCGACCGATAACGGGCTGTCGGCGATCCGTTTGACGAAGGAGGCGCCGGATTCGCGTTCCTTGTCGAGGGTCGGCTCAGCGTTGGCCAGGAGCCGCCGGGTGCGGCGGATATAGGCGATGGTGCAGGCGGTGAGGTTCAGAATCAGGAGAATGACCAGAAACAGGAACCAGACGCTGTGAAAAACGTCGGTCAGGCCGAGCAGATGGTAGATCCGCCAAGCGGGATCGTGCAATTTTTCGATTAAAACCTCCCGGGGCATGGTGACGTCCAGTTGCGGGAAAACGGTCCCGCACAGCGTCGCCAATCCCAGGGTGATGAGCGTATAGACCGTGACCCGCAGGGAGGCCAGCCAGTCGATCGCATCCTGGAGAAGACCGGTTTTTTTCTGGTTGCCGTCGCCCATGAACGCCATCCGTGAAAAGGGTGCTAGTTGGCTAGCATGACCCGGCTTCCAGTGTCAAGTTCGCGCCACGTTGATACCCGGGAGCAATAGGGTGGAAATCCCGAAAATTCAGGCGCTTGACATTCCTCTTCCCGCTCGTTCATTCTTAACTTCGGGGTCGGCAAAACCGAAACGCCGGGCACGGTGTATTCGGTTTGGAAAGCATGTATTTGCGACAAAAAATCACACTCGCGATTCTGCTGGTTTTGACGGTCGGGGCCATCGTGCTGGTTTGGGCCGACGGCGACGCGGTCGTGTCTCGTTTTGGCTACCAAAGAACGGGTACTTTCGGCCGCGATACCAATCACGACGGCAAGACCGATCTGATCGAAAACTGGCAATCCGGCGTGCTGATGAACATGGAAAGAGACACCAACGAAGACGGGAAGATGGATGCGGTGACCTATTTCAAAAACGGGGATCCGGTCCGGCTGGAATACGACCTGGATTACGACGGTGAAACCGATTACCACTCGGTCACCGATGACCACGGGCAAGAACGAATCGAAGTTTTGCGCAACGGCGTTTTCGTGGAACAACCGACCGCGCCGCCGGCAGCGGAAACGGGGCAATGATCCGTTCCGCCGATCCGGCCGGCGGGGAGGAAATGGCGGATGAGTGAGGAGAACACCGAAAAGCGGTCCGCGCCCGAAGCCCCGGTCGGCGATTGGGAACTGGAAACCGACATCAAGCACCTGAAGCGGTCCAGCAATTTTCTGGCCGTGCTCGGCCTGCTGATCATTGTATTGTTCATCGGCCTGCTGGGCATGAAAATCCGGCAATCCATCGGCGAAGGCAACAAGGTTTCCATTCCCAAGTTTCTCGATGTCGGCACCGTTTCGGTCGAAACCGCCACCGTTTTCGAGCAGCCGCTGCCCACCGCCGGGCACATCGGCGAACTGCAACGGGAAGACGCCGTATTCATCATCGAGGACAAACCCAAAGACTGGTTCCGGGTCCACGCGGTGATGGTGGACGGCGGCAATCGGCGCGAACTGGACGGCTGGGTGCGCAAGGAACAGATCCGGACCCGCACCGAATTGAAGCAACTGCGCAAGGATCTGGCAACGCGCGAAAGCAAATCGCTGGACATCACCGACGTCAATTGGACGATCGACGAGGTCGGCAACTACACCATCAGCGGCAAGGTGTTCAACCTGACCGACGTGCCGTTGCGCAACATCAAGGTGATCATCACCTTCTACGACAAGGACAACAACGCCGTCGAACAGCGCTATACCTACGTGGCGTCCGATTCCCCGCTGACGAAACGAAATCCGATTCCGTTCGCCTTCATCGGTAAAAACGAGAAAACGTTCAACTTCGTCAATTGCCGGGCGGATTACCGCTTCAGCGAGGAATAATTCAGCCAAACCGACCGGGCCGCTTTATCGACCGCCGAAAGTGATTAAAGTATTCGGCAATTCGTTTCGCTCCCGGTTGGAAAGGATACCGATGCTCCGAAAAATCAGTTGGTTGATTTCGCTCGCGATGCTGCTGACCGCCGTTGCCCCCGCGCTGCTCGCGGCGCAGGAGCCGGCCACCGCGCCATCGCCCAAGGTCAGGGCCGAGATGCTGGCCGACGTCGACGCGCTCGCACCCGGCGCTCCGTTCCGCCTCGGCGTCCGGTTCCACGTCGAAAAAGAATGGCACATCTACTGGGTCAATCCGGGCGAGGCGGGCATCCCGACCCAGGTGAAATGGAACGAGACCTCGGGCATCACCCCGGGCGAATTGCAATACCCGGCCCCGATTCTCTTCGGCGCCAGCTCGCCGATCAGCGGTTACGGCTACGAGGACGAGGTCCTGCTGTTCGTCGAGGCCACCGCGCCGAAAATCTTCCCGAGCCAACCGCACAAGTTCAGCGCCAAGGCTTCCTGGCTCGTCTGCCGCAACACCTGCGTTCCGGGTAGCCAGGAAGTCAGCCTGACCCTGCCCCCGGCCACCGCGGTCGAGCCGGGCAAGAACCGGGCGCTGTTCGATCAGGCGCAGGCCGCCGTGCCGCCCCCGGCCGAACGGATCGCCGGGCTGACCGTCCGGCACACGCCGAGCGTTTCCGCGGTGCAACCCGACAAGGATTTCCAGATACTGTTCGTGCTCAAGGGCCCGGCGGGCGTGCGATTGGCGCCGCGCGCCGATTCCCGAACGCCGGTCTTTGCGCCGTTTAAAAGCGAAATGGTCGAAGCGGGTAAGATCGAGGTCGACGACCCGCGGCCGGAACCGCGCGAGGAACTGGCCGTCAAATTCAGCGGCCACGCCCTTCCCGAAATGGAAAAAGCCGAAAAAATCGGCGGCGTCTTTCAATTGGACTGGATCGAAAACGGCCGGAAAACGCCGGTCGTCTTCTCGTTCACCGTTGAACTGCCGTTCGCGGCGACCGGGGCGACCGTCGAGCACAATCCGCTGCCCGACTTCGCCGCGCCCGTGGCGACAGTTGGCGGCGCGATGGCCGCGGCGGGCCAATCGGTTTGGCTGATGCTGTTGTTCGCCTTCGTCGGCGGCATCATTCTGAACGTGATGCCCTGCGTGCTGCCGGTGGTGTCGATCAAGATCCTGTCGCTGGTCAACCAATCCCAGATGAGCCGCAAGGATATCCGCCGTCACGGCCAGGCTTACGCCGCCGGCATCATCGTGACCTTCCTGATTCTGGCGATCGCGGTGGCGATCCTGAAAAGCGGCGGTGAGGCGATCGGCTGGGGATTTCAGTTCCAATCGCCGCTCTTCGTCGCGCTGCTCGCCGCGCTGGTCTTCGTCTTCGGCCTGTCGCTGCTGGACGTTTTCGTGTTGACGGCCCCGACCGGCGCCGCGCTGCAGGAAGCCGTCGCGAAGGAGGGTTTGCGCGGCTCGTTTTTCAACGGCATTTTCGCGGTCATCCTGGCGACGCCCTGCACGGCCCCGTTTCTCGGCACGGCCATCGGTTTCGCCTTCACCCAACCGACCGTGGTGACCTTCCTGATTTTCCTGGCGGTGGCCGGCGGACTGGCGTTTCCGTTCCTGCTGTTGGCCTACGTGCCGGCGTGGAAGAAATTCCTCCCCAAACCCGGCGACTGGATGGACACCTTCAAATCCGTCATGGGTTTTTTGTTGCTGGGCACCGTGATCTGGCTGCTGGACGTGCTCGGCAAGCAGACCGGCGGCGCGGGCTTGATCCGCATGCTGTGCTACCTGGGCCTCCTCGGCTTCGGCGCCTGGCTGTACGGCCGGTTCGGCAACATCACCCGAACCGCGCCCGTCCGCGTCGCGGCGACGATCTTCGCCCTAGCCCTGGCGGCCGGCGCCGGTTTTTACCTGCTGCGCTTCACGCCCCCCGCGCCCGTCGCCACCGCGTCGGAAGCGTTCGAAGCGGGCGGCATCGCTTGGCAGCCGTTTTCCGAAAAGAAGCTGCAAGAGCTGCTGGCCGCCGATCAAACCGTTTTCATGGATTTCACGGCGGCCTGGTGCTGGACCTGCAAGGTCAATGAAAAAGCGGTGATCGAGACCGACCCGGTGCGCCAGGCGCTGCACGAGTTGAAAATCGTTCCGGTGCGCGGCGACTGGACTAACCGCAACCCGGAGATCTCGGCGTTTCTCAAGGCGCACGGCAAGGCCGGCGTGCCGGTTTACGCGGTCGCCGGACCCGGAACCGGCAAGGAAATCGTGCTGCTGCCGGAAGTGATTACGAAGGAAATGGTGATCGCCGCGCTTGAAAAAGCGGTGAAAGGCTCTTAAAAATAAAAAAAACGATTTACCCCTGACCGCACTTCGTCGCCGCTCCGACCCAATGTGCGAGGAAAGCAGAATCGGCAACCGATGAATAAACCAGCCCTGATAATACTGATCGTCATCCTCGCCGGAGGATGGGCGATTTCCTCCTCGGGCCAGCAAAATCCGCAAGGCCCGCCGTACATCAGTTCGTCGAAGGCCACTTACAAGCCGCTGGGCGCCGTGGAAAGCATCCCGATCTACAAGAACGTCGGCAAAACCACGCTCCTCGTATTCTGGGCCAGTTGGTGCATGCCCTGCCTGCAGGAAGTGCCGCAGCTCAATCACCTGCACAACCTGTACGGTGCTTCCGGGCTGAACATTCTGGCGATGAACATGGACGAAAGCTCCGATGAAAACGTCGCGCTGCTGGTGAAAAAATTCGAGATCATCTATCCGGTCGCGATTCCGACGCCCGAACTGGTGCGCGATTTCAAGGTGCACGCGATTCCGCTGACCCTGCTCTACGGGCCCAACGGCGTGCTCGAACAATCCTGGTTGGGGCCGGTTTCGGTCGAGGAACTGGAACGCCAGATCAAAAAGGTGCTGCCGGCCAAACCGGAAGTCGACAAGGTCAAATCGTGAACGAACGCGACCGCCGCGTCTGGACCGTCGCCGAACTCGCCGCGCAAATCAAAGGACAACTGGAAAAATCCTTCGCCGAAGTCCTCGTCCGCGGGGAAGTCAGCGCCCTGGCGCAGCCGGCCAGCGGGCACCTCTATTTCACGCTCAAGGACGACCGGGCCGCGATCCGCTGCGTCCTTTATCGCCAAATCAGCCGTTTCCTGCGGGTTCTGCCGGAAGAAAAAAAGGAATTCCTCGTGCGCGGCAAGGTCAGCGCCTACGGCCCGCGCAGCGAATACCAGATCGTCGTCGATTTTCTGGAGCCGATCGGCCTGGGCGCGCTGTACGCGGCCTATCTGGCCTTGCAGCAAAAACTGGCGGCCCGCGGCTACTTCGCCCAGGAACGCAAGCGCCCGCTGCCGAAGCTGCCGCGCACGATCGGCATCGTCACCAGCCTCTCCGGTGCGGCGCTGCACGACATGCTGCGCATCCTCCTCGCCCGCCGGCCGGGCCAGCACGTGGTCGTCGCGCCCACCCTGGTGCAAGGCGACAAGGCGCCCGCCGCCATCGCCCGGGCCCTCCGCCTGCTGACCGACCGCGCCGCCCCCGATCTGGTGATCGTCGGCCGCGGCGGCGGCAGCCCCGAGGATTTGTGGTGCTGGAACGAAGAGGAAGTCGTGCGCGCGGTGGTCGAGTGCCCCGTGCCGGTGATCTCGGGCGTCGGCCATGAAACCGACGTCAGCCTGTGCGACCTGGCGGCCGACGCGCGCGCCGCGACGCCGACGCACGCGGCGGAAATGGCGGTGCCGGACATCGCCGAGTTGCTGGTCAAGGTCGGGCTGCAAAGACGCCGCCTGACGCGCACCCTGGCCAATCGCCTCGAATCGCTGGACCGTCGGTTGGAACACCTGCGCCATCGGCTGCGCCAGGAAGCCGCGCCGACCGCGCCGGCCGGCCGACGGCTCGATGAACTGCACGAAAAGCTGGTGAACGAGCTTCATTTTCTGGTCACGCGGCGGCGGCACCAATTGGAAATGCTGAATCAGCGGCTGCAGGCGCAATCGCCGGCGGCCCGCCTCGCCCAGCGCCGCCAGCGGCTGGAAAGCCTGCACTTTCGCTTGCGGGGCGCATTGGCGCGGCAACTGGACAAACAGGAAAACCGCCGCGCCATCCTGCACGGCCGGCTGGAAAACGTCAGCCCGTTGGCGGTGCTGGAACGCGGCTACGCGATCGTCACCGACGCGCAACGTCGGGCGGTCCGCCACGCCGGGCAAACCCAGCCCGGCGATCCGCTGCACGTGCGCCTGCATCGGGGGAAATTGTCGGCCGTCGTGACGGCGGTCGATCCCGGCGAGTGAAACGCTACCGATCCTTCTGGGCCTGTAACGCCGCGCGTTTCGTTTCCAGTTCGTACCAGCGGGCGTAGAGCGCTTCCAACGCGTCGTGCGCCGCGCGGTGCGCCTCGAAGGCCTGTTGGAGCCGTTGGGCGTTGGTGTTCACCGCCGGGTCCTCCATTTCCCGCCGGTGTTTTTCGACCTCTGCCTCGGCCTGCAAGATGGCGGCCTCCAGCCCGTCGAATTCGCGCTGCTCGCGGAACGAAAGCTTGGTCGGCGCGGGGCGCGGCCGGACCTTGGGCGGCTCGCTCGTTTTTTTCGGTTTGGCCGCCGACCGTCGCGCCGCGCGATCCGCTTCCGCCTGCGCGTAATCAGCGAAGTATTTCGTTCCCCCCTCGCCGTCCAGTTCCAGCAGCACCGTGGAAATCCGGTCGAGCAGGTAGCGGTCGTGAGTGACCATCACCAGGGCGCCCGGAAAATCCGTCAGGCTTTCCTCCAGCACCTCCAGCGTGGGGATATCCAAGTCGTTGGTCGGCTCGTCGAGTAAGAGCACGTCGGCGGGCCGCAACATCAGCCGGGCGATCAGAATCTTCGCGCGTTCGCCGCCGGACAGGCGGCCGATTTCCACGTCCAATTGCGAGGCGGGAAAACGAAACCGCGCCGCCCAGGAGCCGACGTGAATCGGCCGGTCGCGGAAGATCACCGTATCGCCCTTTTCCGCCAACGCGCGCCGCAGGGTGAGGTTGGGATCGAGTTCCTCGCGGTGCTGATCGAAATACACCATGCGCAACTGCTCCACCCGTTGAATGCGACCTTCGTCGGGTTCGAGTTCGCCCGCCAGCAGCCGCAGCAAGGTGGTCTTGCCGCTACCGTTGGCGCCCAGGAGTCCCAGCCGCAGGCCCGGCCGCAACAGCAGGTCGAAATCGCCCAGCAGCCGCCGGCCGCCCAGCGATTTGCCGAGGCCGCTCGCCTCCAGCAGGCGTTTGGTTTTGCGGCCGGTGGCGACGAAGTCGATGCCCGCCCGTCCGGTCACGCCCTGCTGCTTCATCGTTTCCAATTCCCGGATCAACTGGTGGGCCTCGTCGATCCGGAATTGGGCTTTCGTGCCGCGCGCCTTCACGCCGCTGCGCAGCCAGGCGACCTCGTTGCGCACCTTGACGCTCAACGATTCCTGCTGCCGGGCGCGGGCGATCAGCATCTCCTCGCGCCGCTCCAGAAAGGTGCTGTAATCCCCCTCGACCGAAAGAAACCCGCCGGGGTAGCGGCGGTCGAGTTCCAGGGTGCGGCAGACGCACCTTTGCAAAAAGGCCCGGTCGTGGCTCACGATGACGTAGGCGAAGCGGCTTTCGACCAGCAGATTTTCCAGCCAGAGGATGCCGTCGAGATCCAGGTGGTTGGTCGGCTCGTCCAGCAGCAGGATATCGGGATCGGTCACCAGGGCTTGCGCCAGCGAAAGCCGTTTCCGCCACCCGCCGGAAAGGGTGTCGATCACGGCGGCAGGGTCGCCGAAGCCCAAACGGCTCAGAATGATTCCGGCGCGCACGCGCGGGTCGTTTTCGCCATCCTGATGCGGCGCGGCATCCCGTTCCGCGGCTTCGCGCAGAATTTCGGCGACGGTCCGCCCCGCGGCGAAGCGGCTGTCCTGGGGCACGAAACCGACGCGCAGGCCCTTGGCGACGGCGCATTCGCCTTCGTCGGGCGATTCCAACCCGGCCAGAATGCGCAGGAGGGTGGTCTTGCCCGAACCGTTGGCGCCGATGACGCCGATCCGATCACCGGCGCTCACGCTCAGCGAAATGCCGGCGAACAACGGCCGATCCCAATAGCTCTTGGCGATTTCCCGGCAGGCGATCAGCGAAGCCATCTTTCCACCTTTATCCTGGACCTTCCGTCACAACGCGGATGAATGCTTACCACGTTCAAGGCGAGAAGCAAGCGGGGGAATGGAAAGTCAGATTATTTGTTTCGCCAATAGAAATCGATGGCGCCCTCGTTGGTGTGCACGGCCACGCCGGGACGATTTTGCGAGTCGTAATCCAGAATATATTTTAGTGGAGTCGTGTGTTCCGGGACGTCGACCAGTTCCTCATGCCAGGC
>JAAYVF010000124.1 GCA_012517325.1 Myxococcales bacterium
ATACGCGGAATACAGGGACGGCGCCTGGCATGAGGAACTGGTCGACGTCCCGGAACACACGACTCCACTAAAATATATTCTGGATTACGACTCGCAAAATCGTCCCGGCGTGGCCGTGCACACCAACGAGGGCGCCATCGACTTCTATTGGCGAAACAAATAAGCGATACGAATTTTCTCCTCTTTACGAAAGCGATGAGCAATGGATCACTGGTCAGTGATTTCTTTGCTTGACCCTGTTTCATGGGATTTATTTCCCTCATTCCCAGCCCTTCTTTCACGAAGCAAAGAATGGAGGCATATTCATCGGAAAGCATTTCACCTGTTTGCCAACCCGCGAAGCCGACAATGAGTTATCGGCGCTATTAAAAAACGGAGGCGGGGTCGCCCCCGCCTCCGAAGTGTTGCGGAATTTTTTCCGACTACTTCGAGCAGCCCGCCGGTTCCGGATTGGTGGGATACTCCGACTCGTGGAAGTAGATGTTGATGTAGGTCAGCGTGTCGGCGAACACGGCCGGCACCGGTTCTTCTTCCTCGTCACCATCGACGTTGGCCGTAAAGGTGTAGGAACCCGGATCCACCAGCAGGGACAGGAAATAGCCGTCGTTCGGGTTGGTGCTGGTGCGGCTGGTGGACGGCATGCCGGTGTCGTCCATGTAATAAACGGTGTCGCCGCCGCTGCTTTCGACCTCGGCGCAACCGATATCTTCCATCAGGTTGCTGGTTTCCCACCATTTAACGCCGCCGACCACCGCGCCCTTGGTGTCATCGGGGGTCAGGCCGAGCAGCACGAAGATGCCCGTCCGGGTCAGATTGCTGACCACGTTAAAATACCAGCTGATGTCGGTATCGTAGTTGAAGAAGTAGGAATCGACGTAACCGGTCTTGGTGAACTTGACCGAGAACTTGTCGCCTTTGTCCTCGCTGTTGAAAAGGCAATAGCCGTTGGCATCGGAAGTGGTGGTAACGGCCGGATCGAAGGGTTCGCCGTCGTCGTTCTGGACCAACTCACAGGTCGCGCCGACAATCGGATCGCTGGTAAGAAAATCGACCAGGCGGATGCTGATCGGTTCCGTGGTCGGGGTCTCGTCGTCGTTGTCGTCGTTGTCGTCGTTATCGTCGTTGTCGTCGTTGTCGTCGTTGTCGTCATTGTCGTCGTTGTCATCGTTATCGTCGTTGTCGTCGTCGTCGCCGGTATCGTCATCCACCGTGTCATTGTCGTTATCGTCGTCGTCATCGTCGCCGGAAGAACAACCGAACGTCCAGGCGGCGGCCAGCAATCCCACGAGCAAGGCCAACCACGACCAATGGTTGAGCTTCTTCATCTTTTCCTCCTCATAAAATATATTTCTCGAAAAATGAACGATTTTTCAGACCGGGCGAGCACAGAATCCAGTTCGATTCCGTCCTTCGGTTCGATTCGATTTTTGCACCCTGCACCAGCCCAATGGCGACTCAATCTTTAGCAAGATAATCGCTAATCGTCAAATATTTATTTACCCAACCTTTTCAATGCTTTAGGCGTTGTCAAATTCGGCCGGCGCCGGCAGATGGATCAGAATTTCTCGGGGGCGCGTAGCGCTTTGCCGGTTCGGCGGTCCTTGGCTTGCCGCATTTGCCGGATCAGCATCTTCAACGCAATGAAACCTTTCAGGAAGTAGCGCGGGTTGTTTTTCAACGTCAATCGGAAAAGATTCCAAATCACTCCCGGCCGCGAGTAAAAAGTTCGAAAAGCCTTGGCGCAGGCTTGTTCGATTTGCTCTTCGGTCAGCGCGGTGACTTTCCCGTCCGGGTATTCTTCGGCGATTCTGGTCTTCGGAATGATATAAAGCGGATGAAAATCGGCCAGATTCGGCCTGTGCCGCAAGACGAAATCCAGGTTGGCCGCCATCGTTTGGTGTGTTTCGCCTGGTAAACCGTAAATATAGGTGACAATTGTCAAAATGCCGTTTTGACGGCAAATGGCCAGCGCGTCGGCCAGCATTTCGGGTTCCTTGGGTTGACGATGAATGTTGACCAGGATGTCCGGTGACGCCGATTGAGCGCCGTAGGAGATCACCCGGCAACCGGCCTTGGCCATCAACGAAAGAATTTCGGCGCGCTGCGAGCCGAATGAGGAGGGGTGCAAGATGCATCCCCAGAGGTTCGACCATTTTTTCGCCGCCAGTTTTTCGCAAAATTCGCGCACCCAACCGATATTGGGCCCAAAGGTGTCGTCCAGAAAGCTGAAGTAGGTGTCCGGCCATTCCTGACGGGCGGCGGTCATTTCCGCGAGCACGTTGTCGACCGAACGCCAGCGGACGCGCTTGCCCCAGACCAGATGCGAACTGCAAAAAGTGCAATCGAACGGACAACCGCGCGAAGCAATGATCGCGGTATAGATCCCTTTTTGCAGCGGGTTCATCGGTTCGCCGTAATACCGCGCCAGTTGCGGAATACGATGGGGAAAAGGCAGTTGGTCCAAATCCTCGATGGGCGGCGCGGGCGGCGTGACGATCACCTCGCCGTTTTGATCGCGGAAACAGAGGCCGGCCAGATCGCCGAGCGGTTTGCCCCGGTGCAGGGCTTCGATCAATTCGATCAGCCGGCCTTCCGCTTCGCCGATCAGCACCGCGTCGGCCCCGGCCTCGACATAAGGCCGCGGCTCGATGGCGCCCGGTCCGCCGATCATGACCTTCGCGGCGGTCTGGGCTTTGATTTTCTGGATCAACCGGCAGACGCCATAGCGGGTCAGGACATTGGCGTGGATGCCGACGATCTCAAATCCCTGTTTCTCGATTTCCGTCAATACGTCGTGATGATTTTTTTCCTCGATGACCTGATCGATGAAACCAAAGCCATAACCGTGGCGTTTGAGAATCGCCATGACGTATTGCAGACCGGAGGAAGGCCGGTGAAGGTCGTCGCCGGTGCGAATGCGCTCCCAATTCGAATCGATGTTGGGATAAAAAAGCAAAACGCGAGGCGTACGCTCCCCCGCGGTTTCGGCCGACGATTTCACCATGCCTGCGGATGCTCCTGGATTTTTTCGGTTTCGCCGTCCGGCGCGGCGAACCTCCCGATCGGATCATCATAGCGGCGATTTCAAAATTTTCAATTTCGTCACCGATGCCGTTCAATCTTCGACCGTTTTTTGACGATCATTGATTTATCCGGCGCGATGAAGCAAACTTCGCGCCAGTACCGGCCGGCCGTCGCACCGGGAAAACCGCGGGGCAGGTCCGCGGTCCGACGGCCCGGCGATTTGAAAAAGGGCAAAGTATGCGGCGCGTATTGCTGGCTTTGATCGCCTGTTGTTGCCTGTTGCCGGCCGCTTTCGTCCGGGCCGCCGATGACGACCTGGCCGCGGTCGAGCGGGCAATCGCCGAAAAAAAATTATCGTGGCAGGCCGGGCCGGCTTACCTGGATCCGAAAGATTTCCAGGCGCGGCTCGGCATCAACGGCCTGCTGAATGAAGACCCGCCGGCGCCGTTGCCGATCCCGCCGGTCGATCTGCCCGAACAATTCGACTGGCGGAACGCAAACGGCGTGACGGACGTGCGCAACCAGGGTCCCTGCGGCTCGTGCTGGGCCTTCGCTTCCATCGCCGCGTTGGAATCCGCGGCGGTCATCCAGGGCGGCCTGCCGAACACCATCGATTATTCCGAGCAATATCTGGTCAGCGATTGCTATCCGCAATACGGCTGCGGCGGTTCGTATTCGATCTGGCAGCCGATCGTCTTTCTGGTCACCAACGGCACCGTGGACGAGGAATGCATGCCTTATCAGGCACAGGACGGGCCGTGCGATCTCTGCCCCGACGCCGACCAACACCTGGTCGGCCTGGCCGACCGCGGCGCCGTGGAGCGCGAAGTGGACGCCTTGAAACAGGCCGTGTATCAGCGGGGGCCGGTCGCGGTGACGATGAACGTCTACGAGGATTTCAACTACTACACCTCGGGCGTCTATGCCTACGCCGAAGGCGCCTACCTGGGCGGCCACGCCGTGTTGGTCGTGGGGTATGACGACAACGAGGAATGCTTCGTGGTGAAAAATTCCTGGGGGCCGGGGTGGGGCGAGGACGGCTTTTTCCGCATCTCGTACGGCGAGGTCCACGGGCGTACCCGGTTCGGATCCGAGGCGGAATACGTGTTTTTCGATACCGGCAGCTATCCCGCCGGTATGACGCCGGCCATCGATAACTTTCGCCTGCTCGACAAAGAGGGGCAACCGTTTGCCGCTCCCTATCAGGTGACGCGCGATCAGAGCATCACGATGCTGTTCACCTTTGATTACACGGACGTCGACGGCAACCTCGAAGCGGGCGTGCTGTATGCGACCCTCGACGGAGCGGTCTACCAACTGGGCCCCCTGTGGAATATGGAAAAGACGGGAACGCTGGGCTTCGCTTTTGGCATGCTGATGACTGACGGCGCGCATTCCGGCTCGTTCTACGTCGAGGATACCGCCGGCAACCGGAGCAACCAGCTGCCGTTCGCCTTCGAGGTCGTCCAGGCGGAAGAGTCCGACGACGATACCGCTGACGATGACGCGACCGACGACGATACCGTCGGCGGAACCGACGACGACGCATCCGACGACGATACCGGCGGTGCGGACGACGATCAGCTCGGCGACACGCCGACCCCGGAACCGGACGAATCCGACGGCGACGATGACGACGACGATCATGGCTGCGCCTAGGCGGTCGCTTTCGATTACTATCCAAACCAGGGGCGTGATGAAGCGGTTCAAGCCGATCATCGGGCTATTGCTTGGCCTGGCGTTCGCCGGGGCGATCATCGGTTCCTGCGCTGAAGAAGAATCGTCGGACGACGAATCCGCCGCGCCGGCCGGCGGCGATGACCCCGGATCAGGTCCGGGGCAGGTTCAAGATGATGACGATTCGGCCACCGGCGGCGGCGAATGGTGGCGCCGGGCGGTGTTTCTGGAAGTGTTCGTCCGCAGCTATTACGATTCGAACGGCGACGGCATCGGCGATCTGCCGGGCCTGACCGAAAAACTGCCCTATTTGAGCGACCTGGGCATCGGCGCACTCTGGCTGATGCCGATTTATCCGACGCGCTTCGAGGATTCCGGCTACGACGTCGCCGACTACACGGACATCAATCCGGAATACGGCACCCTGGACGATTTCGAGGCGCTTCTCGCCGCCGCCCACGCCCGCGGCATCCGGATCTTTCTCGACGGCGTTTTCAATCATACGTCGGTCGCGCACGCCTGGTTTCAGGAATCGCGGCAAAGCCGCGACAATCCCAAGGCCGATTGGTACCTCTGGGCTGACGAGCCGCCCTTCGATTGCGTCGATCCGCTGGCGTCGGCCACCGAGGGCGAACGTTGGACTTTCGACGAGGCGCGCGGCCAGTATTACTACCATCACTTCCGCGAGGGGATGCCCGACCTCAACTACTTCAATCCCGACGTGCGCCGGGCGGTTCTCGATGTGATGCGCTTCTGGCTCGACCTGGGCGTCGACGGCTTCCGCCTCGATACGGCCCACCTCTATTACGAGGACGAGGATTATTGCGAACACCATCCGCTGACCCGCGAATTTCATCGCGCGATGCGGGCGTTGCTCGACGAGTACGACGATCGCGCCCTGGTCGGCGAACTGGTCGGCCCGCCCGCGCTGGCGGCTTCGTACTTCGGCGACGGGACCGACGGGCTGCACATGGTGTTCAACTTTTTTCTCGATTATGCCTTTTTCGCCACCGACTATCTGCACGCCCCCGAATTGGTGAACCTGGTGTTGAACGCGGAAAACGCCGCGGCGCCGCCGGGCGCCCAATGGGCCAACTTCACCGCCAATCACGATTTCTACCGGGATTATGATTTGCTGTTGCGCGACGAGAGGCGGCTGAAACTGAGTTCGACGCTGCAACTGACCTTGCCCGGCACGCCGTTTTTGTACTACGGCCAGGAAATCGGCATGGGCAACGGCTGGCAGCAGCCGATCGATTACCGCGACAGCGCCCGGACGCCGATGCATTGGACCGGCGGGCGTTACGCGGGGTTTTCGACGGTCACGCCCTGGCTGGCGCTGGCGCCGAATTACCGCACCCATAACGTCGCCGTCGAGCGCGACGATCCCCGCTCGCTGCTGAGCCATTACCGGCGCTTGCTTCGCCTGCGCAATTCGTCGCCGGCCTTGAAGGCCGGCGAAATGGCAACGGTCGCCACCGCCGATCCCGCCGTTTACGGGTACTTCCGCACGGCCGGGGCGGAGACGATTCTGGTGCTGTTCAATTTCGCCGGCGAGCCGCGTTCGGCGACGGTTTGGCTGGGCGGCACCCCTTGGGAAGGCGGCGCCGGCGTCGTGCGCGATCTCTACACCGAAGAAAATCCGTCACCGCTCGTCGCGGGAACCGCCGAATATTCCGTCGTTCTGCCGGCTTACGGTTTCGCGCTGCTGCGCCTGGAGGCGGATTGAGCCGACGGCGACGGGGGATTTTTCCACACCGCCCGCCATGCTATCCTCTCCATCTCTTGCACGGTAACGGACAATCGCGAAAGGGACCGACCATGAATAATCTGGCCAAATACCTGCTCGTGTTGTTGGTTTTGCTAGCCGGCGGCCTGGTACTGGCGGGCTGCGGCAACGGCGACGACGATGACGATTCCGGCGGCCTGCCGGCCGACGATGACGACAACGACGATTTCACCCCCGGGGACGATGACGACGACGATAACGATAACGACAACGACGACAACGACACCGGCGATGACGATGACGACAACGACGACGATGACAACGACGACAACGACGACAACGACGACGACACCACGCCGCCGCTGCCGACGGTCTTCGTGACGATTCCCAACGGCGTTTTCACCATGGGCAGCCCGGCCGGCGAAGCGGGACGGCGCGATGATGAGACGCAGCACCAGGTCACGCTGACCAACGACTTCGAAATCTCGGCCGTCGAGATCGACCAGGAGCAATTCCTCGCCGTGATGGGCTTCAATCCCAGTCACTTCCCGTATTTCGGCGAGGATACGTTGCGGCCGGTGGATTCGGTGAGCTGGTTTGATGCGCTGGCCTATACCATCAAACTGTCGGAAGCCAAGGCCTACGCGCCGTGCTACGTCCTTTCCGACATCGTTTGCGAGGACGAGCAACCGGGCGACACCACCGATTACTGCAAGGACCACGGCGGCATCGACAGCGCCACGGTCGCCTTGAACGGCGTCGCGTCCGTTTACGAATGCGAGGGTTACCGCCTGCCCACCGAATCCGAATGGGAGTACGCGGCCCGCGCCGGCGCGACCACGGCGTTTTACAACGGCGGCATCACCCAAAAAGGGTGCACCCCGCGCGATACCAACCTCGACGCCATCGCTTGGTATTGCGGCAACTCGCACGACACGACCTACCGCGGCGGCCAGAAGGAACCCAACGATTTCGGCGTCTACGACATGCTCGGCAACGTCTGGGAATGGACGTGGGATTGGTACAACCAGGCGTATCCCGGCACGGTCACCGACCCGGAAAGCCCGGCCGACGGCTATTTCAAGGTCGTGCGCGGCGGCGCCTGCCGCTTTGCCGGCGCGGTTTATAACCGGCTGGCCCGGCGCGTCGCGCAGACCCCCGGCTGGCGCGATTTCTACATCGGCTTCCGCGTCGTGCGCACGCTGCCGGAATCCGGCGCGAAGCCGTTCGTCGCCACGGCGCCGATCGTCGACCAGGTCGATCAGGTCCCGGCGGATTACCCCGATGAGCTACCCTTCGAGTTCACCCGCCCAAGCGTCGGCGGCCCGATGACCCAGGAGGAGATCGACGCCTTCACCGCGAAAATCACGGGATTTCTAAAGAACAGCAATTACCTGCATTGGCTGCAATGGGTAAGCCACGGCATGGCGCCCGAGAATCCCGGCGGCTTGCCGGATTACAAGCTCTTCTACGGCGACATCAGCCTCACCAAGGCCAGCGGCGTGTTGACCTTCACCCACACCGGTTTCGACGACAACCTGACGATTCCGACTTCCAAGCTGTACAACAACGTCATGGCCTATTACCTGACAACGGGTGACGCGGAAGCCGGCCGGCTGGTGAAGGAATACGCCAAGGGTTACGTGGCGCTCTTCCACGGCATGCAATGGGCCGAGGAGGAATACGAGCCCGAACACCGCATCCTGGCGCGCGCCATCTTCACGCAGAATCACGACTTCACCGAGGAAGGCGGCCGGCTGGGGCACGTCGATTACGATCCGGTCAAGCATTACTCCTACGACTGGAACGCGCACACCATTCCCAATCCGAACAACCCCTATTGGGGCGATATCTGGGTTCGCAACATGCGCAGCAAGGACGACGTGCCGCACATTTACCGCGTCGTGCCGATGCTGATGCGCGTGGTGGAGGACGGCGCCGACGCCGACGTGCGCGAGGCGGCCGCCGAGGCGCTGACCTATCTGCAGGATTTCGCGCGCGACGTGGTGGACACCGGCTGGTTCATCCGCACCAAGGAAGACGGCGATCAATGGGTGCCGCGCGACGAGAACGGCTACGTGGTCGATCTGGCCAGCTACGTGCAATTCACCAAGATCGTCGCGAACGCCGAATGCAGCGGCCGGCTGTCGTCGGCCCTCATCGGTTACGGCGACCCGCTGGACGTCGATTGCGGCAACGGCATCGGCTGGCTCTACGAGATCGTGGCGACCTACGGCCACTATTACAACTACGCCATCGTCCGCTATTTCCACGTGGCGACAATCACCAACGCCCTGATGGTCGGCGCCAACGATACGGCGTATGCGAACCTCGAGGGCCTCGCCGAACGCGTCGATTACATGCTGTATACCGATCCGATGCGCGCCCAACACACCGAGTGGGACGCCGACGGGGCGGCCTTCATCATGGCTTCGGCCACCGCCGGCCTGCCCCTGACCAACGCCGAGGCGCGGCTTGTGGCCGACGAATACGGCAAGGCCGCCGATCATTACAGCACCTGGGGTTATTGGGATCCGTGGGATGCGTCGGTGCCTGACGGTTCGGTGCCGTTCACGCCCAGCCGCGACGCGGTCGCCGGTCCGGTGGTCTCGTGGGACGACATGCTGTTCGTCCTGGAGTATTGCTACTCGCCGTTCCTGAACCCGGCCACCGCGCCGTTGGTCAACTGCGACATCGTCCGCGACCCCGACCTCTGGGGCACGACGCCGTAAGCCGACCGGCGGTCAGCGGTTTTGCGCCGCTAAAAAGGCGGCCAGCGCCTGGCGTTGGCCGGCGCTGAGGCTGCCGAAAAAGACGACTTTCGCCTCGATCATCACGGCTTGGGAATTCGGGTTCCGGCCGCGGTACGACTGGCGCAACCGCTCGCCGAGCGCGGCGAAATCGGGCGCCGCTTCTTTCGATTCGTTTTCGAAGGCCAACTGGACCTGGCGATGCAAGCGGTAAAGCGCCAATGCGGCGGCGGTGTCAGCGGCCCGTTGCGCGCGCAATTCGCGTTGGAGATGTTCGGTGTCGACCGCCAGCATGTATTTCAGGGCGCCGAGCTGGTCGTCGTCGAGCTTCAGGGCGTCGCCCAGATAGGTCAGGTCGGTTCCCATTAATTCAAGGATGGCGAAAGGGGGCGCCGCCAGCGAGTCGGCGGCGTCGTCGTCACCGCCGTACAGCAGCGGGCTAGCGCCGCAGAGAAGAAACATCAGGATCACGACCAGCCATTGTTTTTTTCCGGTGAAGCCCATGTTCACCTCCGCTTACTCCAGAGATCCTCGATTTCAAACTACCGCTAATGGGCGGCGATCTCCGTCGCGTTTGTGTCTTAAACGGTATCCGACGGTATCCGTCTCGCGGCGTGAAAAAAGCCGGGACCCGCCGGACCCCGGCCATCGACGGGCTAAATCTCGATCGACAGGTTTTGTTTTTCCTGTTCGGCCGTCGACGTCAGATACGCATTCAAGGATTCCAACAGGTTCTTGGTGGCGGTGGTGGTCGCCGTCGTCGATTCGGTGCTGGAAGTCGAGTCCTCCTCGTCCTCTTCCTCACTGAGCGTTTCCGCCAGCAACTGGGCCAGACTCACCTTGTTGAGCTCGGTGTTGGAGCCGATGCCCGCCAGGTTGTTGGCCTGGGCTTTCATGTTTTCCTCGAACTTCTTGTACTGGGTCTCGTGCTCGTCCTTGGTGATGACCCCGTCGCCGTTGGAATCGACCTCGGAAAACAGGTCATCAATGTCGGGCGCTTCGCCGTTGGGTCCCGCCGGCGCGTCGGCCATGAAGTCTTCCAGTTCGCTTTTCGTGACCTGACCGTCGCCGTCGGCATCCATCTTGTTCCACATTTCGTCCGAACTCATTTTCGGCGGACGACTCATGGCCCCCACGGACATCTGGCCGGTGACCCCGGAAATTGACGATACCATCCTCTGCCTCCTTTCGTTGGATGAAATGGCGGGAGCCGGAAAAGGTGAAACCAAACTACCTTGGAGGAATCGATTCTCGGACGCTTTTCACTCCGATCCGGCCCCTGTTCATGATCAAACATCGGTAGTTTGATCGATTTTCTCCGTTGTGAATGTGTATCTCTTTGTGGGGCTTCGGCATTTCGGCCGGGATACAGAGCGACACAAAGAGAAACGCAAAGCTAACTGACGTAATCGGTCGCTCACGTCATTGTTTTCCCGAGCGAAGGCAACGTCCGGGCCGCCGGCGTCCCGGGGGCTCCCCAACCCCACAAACCGGCGGACCGTGCCGTTGCACAGGCGAGCGGCGGCAGGCATTGGAAAGCCGCCGCCGATTTGAGACAATCAATTGCCGCCACCGGCGTCGAGACGAAATCGACGCGGCGCGGCCATCGACGGAGACGCTGTTGATGGAGAGTCTGGAAAAAAACCGGTTGTTGCTGATCGAGGATGACAACAAGCTGGCCCAGGTCGTGCGCGAATACCTCGAAACAAACGGTTTCCGGGTACAAATCGAAGGACGAGGCGACCGGGCCGTTCAACGGATCATCGACGAAAATCCCGATTTGGTGATTTTGGACATCATGCTGCCGGGCAAGGACGGCTTGACCGTCTGTCGCGAAGTGCGGCCGCATTACCATGGGCCGGTGCTCATGTTGACCGCGCGCGGCGAGGAAACCGACGAGATCGTCGGGCTGGAAGTCGGCGCCGACGATTACATGGCCAAGCCGGTCCGGCCGCGGCTGCTGCTCTCCCGCCTGCAGGCCCTCTTGCGGCGCGCCGCCGCGACGCCGATCACGTCGACCGATCCCGCCGCCGTTTTCGGCGAGGTATCGATGATTCCCCAGCGGATTGAGATCGGCACCCTGATCGTCGACGCCGGCAACCGGGTGGTCCACCACCACGGCGAGCCGGTCGAGATGACCACTTCCGAATTCGATTTGTTGTGGCTGCTCGCCCGGCACGCCGGGCAGATACTGACGCGCGAACATATTTATACGCGCCTGCGCGGCATCGACTACGACGGGCTGGACCGGTCGATCGATCTGCGCATCGCCCGGTTGCGGAAAAAGCTCGGTGACGACGGCAAGCTGCCGCAGCTCATCAAATCGGTGCGCGGCGTCGGCTACCTGTTGGTGAAGGATCCATGAGACGGCTCTTCCTGCAAATTTCGCTCGGCATTCTGTTTACGCTGGCCGTTTCCTTTTTTCTTTCCTCGCTGATCGTCAAGTCCCGCATCGATCGCGATTTTCACCGCGGCCTGCCTCCCGGTTCCGCCGATACCTATCTTTTCGGCCTGCTGGCCGCCGACCTGGAGAAGCTGGGACCGGAAGAACAGCGCGCGGCGGTGCGGAATTTCCAATCGCGGTTTCCGTTTCCCATTCAATTGCTGGAGAATACCTCTAGCCTGGAACCCGAGCTCCGGAATCGCCTGGCGCAAGGCTTCCCCGAAGGCGGCCACTCGGATCGCGGCCCGCTGATGTATCTGCCCTTGCGCAACAGCCCGCAGGTGCTGGCTGTCGGACCGATAATGCGGCACGGGCCGGTGCCGTTCAGTCACCTGTGGATGTCGCTGCTCAGCACCTTGCCGATCGTGATCCTGGTCGGATTCGTGCTGGCGTATCCGGTCGTCCGCCGGCTGAAAATCCTGGAGGTCGCGGCGGCACGGATCGGCGAGGGCGATTTGTCGGCGCGCGCTCATATGGCTTCGTCCGACGCGATCGGCAGCCTGGCCGCGCGTTTCAATTGGATGGCCGAACGACTGCAGAGCCTGCTGGAAGGCCAGCGCCACCTCTTGCAGGCGGTATCGCACGAATTGCGCACGCCGATCTCGCGGATCGGCTTTCAACTGGAAATCCTTTCCCAGGCGACCGACGAGGAAATCCGCGCGGTCCGCGTCGCGGCGATCGAGGCGGAACTAGACGAACTGGCGAAACT
Source organism: Myxococcales bacterium (assembly GCA_012517325.1). Taxonomy (NCBI): domain Bacteria; kingdom Pseudomonadati; phylum Myxococcota; class Myxococcia; order Myxococcales; species Myxococcales bacterium. The sequence goes on from JAAYVF010000124.1 coordinate 12,333, forward strand.
CGTCGACGAATTGTTGCTGTTCAGCCGGCTGGATCGCGAAAAACCGGGTTTGGATCGCAAGCCGATCGTCGTCGGCGATGTCGTCAGCCAGGTGGTCAACCAACTCACCAAGGTGCCGACGCATCCGACCGTCAACATCGTCCGCAACCACGAGCAAGCCGCCATCGCCGCCGTCAACGAGCGCTATTTCCGGCGGGCGTTGCAAAACGTCATCGGCAATGCGATTCGCTACGCCGACAAACAGGTGATCGTCACGATCCGGCGCAATGATACCCTATTAAGTATTGAAGTCAGCGATGACGGTCCGGGCGTCCCGGAATTTGAGCGGAGACGAATCTTCGAGCCGTTCACCCGCCTGGACAACAGCCGCAGCCGCGATTCCGGCGGCGTCGGTCTGGGTCTGGCGATCGTCAAGCGGATCATGGAAGGCTGCGGCGGCGCCGTCGAGGTCGGCGAGGCGGAAATCGGCGGCGCGAAATTCATTTTGACCTGGCCGGTTAGCTGAAAAATATAAGCAAATCAATAAATTCCCCCATTTTGTTACAATCGGTTACTCGCGGGTACTAAATCCCAATAGAAAAAATATGACCGGCTTCTAGTATGCCTCTCGTGATCGGTTACAGGAGGCATGACGCCAGATGAATTGTCAAAAATTATTCACCTCCCTGGTTTTTGCCCTGGGATTGATCGCCTCGGCCGCCGTCGCCGGCGCCGCCGAATTGACCTTGAATGAGGCGATTCAGACTGCTTTGCGGCGGAATCCCACCGTCCAGGCGGCGCAACTTCAGGCGACCGCGGGCGCCTGGTCGGTCGGCGAGGCGGCGGCCGGCTGGTTGCCGCGGTTGTCGTTCGATTCGAGTTGGTCGCGGCCCGACGACCAAACTTATGACGATGCCGATCAGCAGTACCAAGCTGCGAAACGCGCGGGCTCGGAAACCGAACGCACACTCTGGCGCGACAACTATTCCAGTTCGCTGGTCGCTTCTCAACCGATCTTCAACGGCGGCGCCGAATATTGCGGCTTGCGCATCGCGCTGAGCCAGCGCGAGGCGGCCCGTTTTGCCGCGGCCGATGCGCGATTGCAGGCGATCCGCGATGTCACCGTGGCCTTTTTCGGTGTTCAGCAGACGGAGGCTTTGTGGAAGGCCGCCAAGGAGACCCTGGCTTGGGCGAAGGAATCGTTGGCGTTGTACCGAAAAAGGTTCGAACTGGGACAATCCGCGTCGCCCGAGGTGCTGCGCTGGGAAGCCGAGGAGGCCCAGGCGGAGAGCGATCTGGCCGTGGCGGAAAACGACTATCGGCAGGCGCTGATGGATCTGGCGCAGGCGATCGGGTTGCCGCCGTCCGAGGCGGTCGTCCTGCCGCCGGCCGAGGAGCGGATCGACGCGAAGTCCTGGCAACGATCGGCCGAGATTCTGGCCGCCGCGGAACCGGCCACGGCCGCTTGGGATCGGCACCCGTTGCGGCGGCAGCAGCAAGAGACGACGAAACAGGCGGAAATCCAGCATTGGCAGGGAATCGGCTCGTTTCTGCCGTCGGTGAACGCGACTTTCCAATACAACTGGGCGACCAACGACACCCTGGCGCTCGACGACCGCACTTCGTGGACGGCGGGGGTCGGCGTGGAGATCCCGCTCTTCCAGGGGCTCAAGGCCCTTAGCGGCGAACGGAAAACCGCCGCTGAATTGCAGGCCCGGCGGTGGACGGAAAACGCGGAGCGTTGGGCGTTTCAACGACGTGGGCAGGCGGCGTTTCTGCAGTTGAAGTCCGCGCGGTTGCGGATCGTGGCTTCCGAACGGGCACGCGAACAGGCGAAGGCCAATCAGGATCTCGTCCGTCAGCGGTTGCAGGTCGGGCTGGACGCCAATCTCCAACTGTTGGATGCGCAAAAAGCCTACCGGACCGCCCAGGCCGGTCTGATTCAGGCGGTCGGCGATTTTCAGATCGCGCTGGCCGAATGGGATTACGTAACCGCGGTGGCGTCCGGCGACTGACGGCCGGCTGCGACCGCTTTTGAGGTGTGCGATGAAAAGGCAACGTTTGTTGGTTTGGTCCCTGATGTTCGCCCTGCTGGTGGTCATCGGCTCGGTCTGCTGGTACTGCCAGGCGTCCGGTGCGCCCAAAGTCCTGTATCAGCTCTCCAAGGTCGATCGCGGCGACATCGCCGCCAAGGTCACCGCCAGCGGCACCGTTTCGGCGCTAGTGACGGTCGAGGTCGGCAGCCAGGTTTCCGGCCGGATCCAGACTCTGCTGGTCGATTACAATTCGCCGGTGAAGAAGGGGCAGGTTTTGGCCACGATCGATCCGCAACTATTTCAAGCGGCGGTGGAGCAATCCAGCGCCAACCATACCGCGGCGGAGGCGCGGCTGACCCAGGCGACCGTCGCGGCGCAGGAAGCGGAACGATTGTACCGCCGGACTCGCGACCTGGCGGAGAACAAACTGGCGTCGACGGCCGACCTGGAAACGGCCGAGGCATCCTGGAACAAGGCCAAGGCCGAGGTGGCGGCGGTCAAGGCCGAATTGAAACAGGCCAACGCCGCCCTCCATCAGGCGTTGGTCAACCTCGAGTACACCCGCATCGTTTCGCCGATCGACGGCGTGGTCATTTCGCGGGATATCGATCTGGGCCAAACGGTGGCCGCGTCTTTTCAGGCGCCGGTACTGTTCACCATCGCCGAGGATCTGCGGCGCATGCAGGTCGATGCGAACGTCGCCGAGGCCGATGTCGGCAAGCTGAAGGCCGGCATGGCGGCCCAATTCATCGTCGACGCCTTTCCGGAAACGCCGTTCCAGGGGATCGTGCGACAGGTGCGCCTGGCCCCGCAGACGAACCAGAACGTGGTGACCTACGATGCGGTGGTCGACGTGAAAAACGATCCGCCCAAGCTCATGCCCGGCATGACCGCCAACGTCACCTTCGTTTACGACGAGCGTAAAAACGTGCTGCGGATTCCCAATACCGCTCTGCGTTACCGGCCGGCGGCCGACGAAAAAGTGGCCTCGACCGGCCATGCCGCCGCCGCGGAAGGCAACGCGGGCTCCTCCGACTGCGACGGTGATTGCCGTTCCCTCTGGGTACTGCGGCGGCAACTTCCGGAAGCGGTTCGGGTGCAACTCGGTTTGTCCGACGGGGCCTACACCGAGATCGTGAAGGGCGAATTGCATGAAGGCGATCAGTTGATTACCGGCAAGATCGGCGAGGAAAAATCGAAGAGCGCGGACAAAGGCGCCAATCACGGGGGCCCGCCGCGGCCGTTTTAGGAGTGTGCCATGAACGAAGATCGTCCCGTCGTCCGCATCGAACAGGTCGACAAGGTTTACCGGGTCGGCGAGGTCGATGTGCCCGCGTTGCGGGGAATCGATCTGGACATTTTCTCCGGGGAATTTCTCACCATCATGGGTGCCTCGGGTTCGGGCAAATCGACCCTGATGAACATTCTGGGCTGCCTGGATCGACCCACCAGCGGCCATTACCACCTGATGGATCGCGACGTCGCCGGCCTCAACCGGCGCGAATTGGCGGCGGTCCGCTGCCGGACGCTGGGGTTCATTTTTCAAAGCTTCAACCTGCTCCCGCGCACCACGGCGCAGGAGAACGTCGAACTGCCCTTGTACTACGCCGGGGTGCCGGCCGCGCGCCGGCGGACCCTGGCCCGGGAGGCGCTGGAACGCGTCGGACTGGCCGACCGCATCCGCCACCGGCCGAATCAATTGTCCGGCGGCCAGCAGCAGCGCGTCGCCATCGCCCGGGCGCTCGTCAATTCGCCGCGCCTGATCCTGGCCGACGAACCCACCGGCAACCTCGATTCGCGCACCAGCATCGAGATCATGGGCTTGTTTCAAAGCCTCGGCGAAACCGGCATCACCCTGGTGCTCGTCACCCACGAACCCGACATCGCGCGTTACGCCTCGCGGGTCGTGCGGATGAAGGACGGCCGGATTCAAAAGGAATGGCGGCAACAGCCGCTGCTCGCCGGCCACGAACCGGTGTCGGAAGCGGGAGATACGGAATCATGAATCCCTTGTTAGCCGTGCCGACCGCCTTGCGGGCGCTGGCCCGCAATAAGATGCGGTCGTTCCTGACCACCCTGGGCATCATCATCGGTGTGGCGGCGGTCATCGCGGTGGTTTCGATCGGCGAGGGTGCGAAGGCGCAGGTCATTTCCTCGTTCCAATCGATGGGCACCAATCTGGTCATCATCCTGCCCGGCTCGTCGAAGACGGGCGGCATGCGCGGCGGCTTCGGCTCGATGGTGACCATCACCTGGGACGACTACAAGGCGATCCATCAGGAAGTGCCCGGCGTGCGCTATTTGTCGCCCTCGCTGCGGTCGAGCGGCACGCTGATCGGCGAAGGCCAGAACTGGACCACCTCGGTGACCGGCGTTTCGCCGGAATATTTCGGCATTCGCGAATGGTCCGTCGCGCAGGGCGACTTGTTTTCGCAGTCGGATCTCGATTCCGGCAACAAAGTCGTCGTGCTGGGGCAGACCGTCGCGGACGAGCTGTTCGGCGCCAACGCCACGCCGGTGGGGCAGATCGTGCGGCTCAATTCCATCCCGTACCAGGTGATCGGGGTGATGGCGAAAAAGGGCCAGTCGCCGATGGGGCAGGACTACGACGACGAGGTTTTCATCCCTTACACGACATTTCTCGCCAAGGTGCAGGGCGGCTTGCAGAAATACATCGGCGGCGCGGTGATGGTCGGCGTCGAAGCGGCCGACAAGGTGACGGCGGTTCAGGACGAGATCATTCAGTTGCTGCGGTCGCGCCATCACCTGACGGCCGACGAAGACGACGATTTTTCGGTGCGCAATTTCGACGAGGTCGCCAACGCGATGGAGTCCAGCGCCCAGACGCTGATGTACCTGCTGGCTTCGGTCGCCGCCGTTTCGCTGCTGGTCGGCGGCATCGGCATCATGAACATCATGCTGGTCAGCGTCACCGAACGGACGCGCGAAATCGGCTTGCGGGCGGCGGTCGGCGCCGCGCCGCAGCAGATCCTCTGGCAGTTTCTGGTCGAGGCGTTTTCGCTTTCGCTGATCGGCGGCCTGCTGGGCGTGGCCCTCGGCCTGTTTCTGGCCAGCCGGCTCGCGGCATCTTTCGGCTGGCCGTTTCTGATGCAGGTGCAGGTGATCGCCATTTCGATCGGCTTCAGCGCGCTGGTTGGCATCGGATTCGGCCTTTACCCGGCGTACAAGGCTTCGCGCCTCGATCCGATCGAATCGCTACGGTACGAATGAAAACGGCCCCACTGAAGGGGCCGTTTCATTAGTCAAATCAATATCCTGAACGCATCCGCCCATTCGGGTGTCTTCGCGGGTGATAATCAAATATTTTATCCTAATCGCGGTTTTTCGCTGCATCGGCGCCAATCCGTCCTTATCCTTGCGCTACAAGGAACGAACCGGAAGATGAGTCCCATGAAGCCACGTTTGCAGGCATTTCTTCAACGGTTGCGCGGTATTCCGATTGAAACCGACCTGAAACCTTACCGAAAAGACCTGGTGTTCGTCCGGCGACGCCGGGATGAAATGCGCCGTGAAGACGATGACTCGTTGCGCGCGCTGGCCGCCGAATTGAAACGGCGGGCTCGCGCCGGCGAAGACGAAAATGGATTGTTGATCGACACTTTTGCGCTGGCCGGCGAAGCGGCGCGGCGGACGATTGGCCTGGAACCCTTCGACGAGCAGATTCTGGCCGGTCTGGCGATGAGCCGGGGCCGGTTGGCGGAAATGCAGACCGGCGAAGGCAAGACCCTGGCGGCGGTCTTGCCGGCCGCCTGGCGCGCGTTTTCCGGTGCCGGGGTTCACGTGCTCACGCACAACGACTACCTGGCGCGGCGCGACGCCCGCTGGATGGGACCGATCTATCGTTTTCTCGGGCTCGCGGTCGGCGTCATCCAGGAAGGTATGACCGCGGCCGACCGGCGGCACGCTTATCGATGCGACATCACTTACGTCACGGCGCGCGAGGCCGGTTTCGATTATCTGCGCGACCAACTCGTCTTTTCGCCCGCGGAAACGGCACACCGTGAGTTACATTTCGCCATTGTGGACGAGGCCGACTCCCTATTGATCGACGATGCGCGGGTGCCGCTGGTCATTGCGGGTGCGCGCGGGGCGCGGCCGGCGAGCGCGCGGCGCATGGCGGAACTGGTCGGTGAACTGCGCCGGGGCGAGGACTACGACCTCGACGAATACGGCCGCAACGTTTTTTTCACCGAGGCGGGGCTCGATCGCGCCGAGTCGGCGTTGGGCGCCGGCCGGTTGCACGATCCGCCCAACCAGGCGCTGCTGACCGAACTGAACCTGGCCCTGCACGCCGCGGTGCTTCTGCGGCGCGATGTCGATTACCTGGTCCGGGAAGGGCGGATCGAGCTGGTCGACGAATTCACCGGCCGAGTGGCGCAAAACCGCCAGTGGCCCGACGGTTTGCAGGCCGCGCTGGAGGCCAAGGAGGGGCTCGATCCGCGACCGGACGGTTCGATTCTCGGTTCGATCACCTTGCTGCATTTTCTGCGGCTGTACCCCTGCCTGGCCGGAATGACGGCCACCGCGCAACCCGCGGCGGAGGAACTCAAGCAATTCTACGATCTGGCGGTCGCCGTGATTCCGCCGCATCGGCTGTGTATCCGCCGCGATCTTCCCGACCGGGTATTCACCCATCGCGAAGCCAAGCTGGCGGCGCTGACGGCGGAAATCCGAGGTGTTCAGGCGAGCGGCCGGCCGGTGCTGGTCGGGACGACGAGCGTGAAGGAATCGGAGGAACTGGCGACGACGTTGCGGCAGGCGGGCGTGGCTTGTCGGGTTCTCAACGCGAAAAACGACGAACGCGAGGCGGAAATCATCGCCGGGGCGGGCGCGCTGGGCGCGGTGACCATTTCCACCAACATGGCCGGGCGCGGCACCGATATCCGGTTGGGCGGCGCGGACGGATCCGACGGGGAACGCGTCACGGCGCTCGGCGGTTTGTACGTGATCGGCACCAACCGGCATGAAAGCCGGCGCATCGACGACCAACTGCGCGGCCGGGCTGGGCGGCAGGGCGACCCGGGCGAATCGCGCTTCTTCATCAGCCTCGAAGACGACCTGGCGACGCGGTTCGGCTTGGAAGGCCTGCTGCCGAAGAAACGGCGCGGCTGGCGCCGGGACGAACCGCTGGACGACCCGGTGATCGCCTGGCGGGTCGCCCAGTTGCAACGAATCATCGAGGGACAGAACTTCGCCATCCGGCGCACCCTCTGGAAATACTCCATGCTCGTCGAGGAGCAGCGCGTCGAATGGCAGGCCCGGCGAACCGAGGTGCTGCACGGCCGTTTCGACTCGGTACTGGACGAGGAACCGACCCGGGAAAAATTCCGCGCCTTGCAACCGCGGGTCGGCGAATCCGTCTTACGCGAGGCGGAGCGGCGGCTCACGCTTTTCCACCTGGATGAACTCTGGCGCGAACATCTGGCGCGGATCGCCGATCTGCGCGAGGGCATCCACCTGGCGCGTTACGGCAAGCAGGATCCCTGGATGGAATTTCAAAAGGAAATCGCGGCGGCTTTTTGGGAATTGGGCGATCAGGCCGCAGAGCGGGTCCGGGCCAGTTTTCTACAGGCGAAGGTCACGGCCGCCGGCATCGATCTGGAGAGCGAAGGTCTGCGTCGACCCTCCTCGACCTGGACCTACCTGGTGAACGACGATCCGTTCGGCGACGAAATCGGCCGGTTTTTCCTCGGGCTGAAGAAAGCGGTGGTTGCGGCGGTGACCGGAAAGTAAATAATAATGGGGAATGCGGAATGTAAGAGCGGCTTGGCAGCCGCGATACCACTCATGCCGCAAGGAATAATGGGGAATGCGGAATAAAAAAATAGCCCTGCGAAATCGCGGGGCTTATTTATTTGGCAGTCCCAAGGGGAATCGAACCCCTGTTTCCGGCGTGAGAGGCCAGCGTCCTAACCGCTAGACGATGGGACCATTCGGTGGGGCTCGTCGGGCCGGTTTCGCCCGGCCCGAGCGTCTGAGTGCCTTGGCTCCGGGCCAAGGATTCGAACCTCGACTGGCGGAGTCAGAGTCCGCTGTCCTACCATTAGACGAGCCCGGAATAATAAGGAGCAAAAAAGCAAGCGGTCTTATAATCGAGGGTACCGGGGATGTCAAGGCCAAAAAAAGCCGGGAACCGAAAGGATGGGGCGATCCGAGGCGAAAAGGGGCGGATAAGGAACGAATTGGGTCGGATTTGGTATTGACAGCCAGGGGCACTCTTGCTACGCTCTTCGCCTCTGAATTTGAATGAATCTTCATTCATTGCATGGTTTCTTGCTTGTAGTGCACGCCGACGATCGCGACAACCCGATCGCCGGAACCGATTCCGAACGATAGACGTCAAGCCGCCGGCCGTTGGCGCGGGCGGTTAGCGAAAAATTTCGTGTCTCGTTCAACAGCATTTGTATGCAGGAGGGATTTCAAATGGCAGATGAAGTGAAAACCAATCTCGAAGGGAAAGTCTTCCCCGTTCCCGAACTGTTCAAGAAAAAGGCCTACATCAATTCGATTGAGATGTACAAAAAGATGTGGGAAGAATCGGTGAATAGCCCGGACACCTTCTGGGGCAAGATCGCCGAGGAATTCTGGTGGGCCAAGAAGTGGGACAAGGTTTACAACTGCGACTACAACACCGTCAACCTTAAATGGTTCGAAGGCGGCAAGACCAACATCACCTACAACTGCCTGGACCGTCACCTGGCGACCCGCGGCGACCAACCGGCCATCATTTGGGAAGGCAACGAGCCCGGCGAGGAAAAAACCCTCACCTACAAGCAGTTGCACGCCGAAGTCTGCAAATTCGCCAACGTCCTGAAGAGCAAGGGCATCAAGAAGGGCGACCGCGTTTCGATCTACATGCCGATGACCCTCGAATTGCCGATCGCCATGATGGCTTGCGCCCGCATCGGCGCGATCCATAGCATCGTGTTCGGCGGCTTCTCGGCCGAAGCGCTGCGCGACCGCATTCTCGACAGTAAATGCCGCGCCCTGATCACCACCAACGCGGTGTTCCGCGGCAAGAAGATCGTCCCCCTGAAGGACGCGGCCGACGCGGCCATGCAGATGTGCGAAGAGCAGGGCCACAAGGTCGAATTCTGTGTCGTTTACAACCGCGTCGAGAACCCGACCCAGATGAAAGCCGGCCGCGATTTCTGGTGGAACGAAATCATGCAGGGCGTTTCGGCGGAATGCCCGGCCGAAACGATGGACGCCGAGGATCCGTTGTTCATCCTCTACACCTCCGGCTCGACCGGCAAGCCCAAGGGCGTGCTGCATACCGTCGGCGGTTACATGGTGTACGTGGCGACCACCTTCAAGTACATCTTCGATTATCATGACGGCGACGTGTTCTGGTGCACCGCGGACATCGGCTGGATCACCGGCCACTCCTACATCGTCTACGGTCCGCTGCTCAACGGCGCCAAGTCGGTCATGTTCGAAGGCATCCCGAATTACCCGAATCCCGACCGCTTCTGGCAGATCGTCGAAAAGCTGAAGGTCAACATCTTCTACACCGCGCCGACCGCCATCCGCGCCATCGCGAAAGAGGGCGACGAGTGGGTGAAGAAGCACGACCTGTCCAGCCTGCAGCTCCTGGGTTCGGTCGGCGAGCCGATCAATCCCGAGGCGTGGTTGTGGTACTACAACATGGTCGGCGGCGGCCGTTGCCCGATCGTCGACACCTGGTGGCAGACCGAAACCGGCGGCATCCTGATCAGCCCGCTGCCCGGCGCCACCGCGATCAAACCGGGTTCGGCCACCGTGCCGTTCTTCGGCGTCAAAGCCACGATCGTCGATGAAGCCGGTAAACCGGTGAAACAGGGCGACAAGGGCTATCTGCTGATCAATCAGGCGTGGCCGGGCCAGATGCGGACCGTCTACGGCGATCACAACCGCTTCAAGGACACCTACTTCGTGCAGTTCCCCGGTTCGTACACCACCGGCGACGGCGCCTTCCAGGATAAGGACGGCTTCTTCTGGTTGATCGGCCGCCTGGACGACGTCATCAACGTCTCCGGTCACCGTATGGGCACCGCCGAAGTCGAAAGCGCCCTCGTTTCGCACCCGAGCGTTGCCGAGGCCGCGGTCGTCGGCATGCCGCACGAGATCAAGGGCCAGGGCATCTACGCGTACGTGACCCTGAACACGGGCGTCGAGAAGAGCGACGCGCTGAAGAAAGAACTGGTCGCGCACGTCCGTAAGGAAATCGGCCCGATCGCGACCCCCGATAAAATCCAATGGGCCGACGCGCTGCCCAAAACCCGTTCGGGCAAGATCATGCGCCGCATCCTGAAAAAGATCGCGGCGAATGAAATCGGCGACCTGGGCGATACCTCGACGTTGGCCGACCCGACCGTCGTCGATGTATTGGTGAAGGGCCGCCTGTAAATCAGACAGTTGATCGAATCATCCCGGGTCACGCTTCGGCGTGGCCCTTTTTTTATTCCGCTCGGTTCCCACTTTGGCGGCGGCGTCATAAGTCGGCCGCCATTTCATACCATCGTCCCGCGCACCGGAGACTTTCGAGATATTTAAGCGAAAATTGGCATACCGGTAGGAGTGCCTTTCGGGGCGCAATCAGTGCCATCGCTGGTGATGAGTCTCAACTTGCCGCTCGGCGAATGCGTCGGATCTTCATTGGTAGTGGTTTGTATTAAATGAAAAGCCCCGCCGGTCGGGCCGGCGGGGCTTTTGATTCAGCTAATGGTCAGCGATCAGCAGCCGCAGCCGCTGTCGTCATCGTCGTCATCGCCACCGCTGTCGTTGTCGTCATCGGTGACGTCATCGTTGTCGTCGTCATCGGTGCCGGTGTCGTCGTCGGTGGTGTCGTTATCATCGTTGTCGTCGTTGTCGTCGTTGTCATCATCGTCGCCGGTGTCGTCGTCGGTGGTGTCGTTGTCGTCGTTATCGTCGTTGTCGTCGTTGTCGTCGTTGTCGTCATCATCGTCGTCGTCATCGTCGGCGATGCCTTCCATCAGGTTGTACTGGAAGATGTTCGTGGGGGTGAAGCCGCCGGTCGAGCCGTTGACGACGAAAGCGTAATCGCCGAGCTGCGCGCCCGCGGTGCGGTACACCGGGGTCACCAGATCGCCATAGAGGTCCCAGGTGCCCTTCGCCGACAGATCGCGGAGGTAGGAACCGGCGAACAGCGCGCTGGAGGCATCGACGCCGCCCGCGACCGCCAGGAGTTCACCCTCGGTGCCGCCCTGGATGCAGGCCATGCCCCACAGGGTTTGCGGCAGCGAGATCGGGTCGGCCGACCAGGAGTTGCCGGCGATGTCATAGATGTAACCGGAAGCCGTCGGAGTGGAACCGGCCACACCGCCGACCGTGTAGATGTCGCCGTCATACGCGAAGGCGCAGAAGAAGGCCGGGGTGTTGGTCATGTTCGCCATCGCCGTCCAGGAGTCGCCGGTCGGATCGTAACGGTAAACGCTGTTGAGGTTGCCGCCGCCCGGGGTGTTGGCGCCGCCGAGCAGATAGATGTAGCCGTCATAGGCCACCATAGCCGCGCCCCAGGTGCCGCCCGCCGGCACGTTGCCGTGGTCGGCCCAGGTGTTGGCGGTAATGTCGTAAATCTGGAACAGCAGGACGGTTGGCGTGGCGGTGCTGCCGTCGATGCCGCCCGCGGTCACGTAGATTTTGTCATTGAGCGCCGCCGCGGCGACGGTGTAATCCATCGTGTGGGTGGAGTTCGCCATCAGCGACCAGGTGCCTTTGGTAGCAGAGTAGCGCTCGATCGTGTTGGTGCCGGAGCCCGAGAGGGTATAACCGCCGACGCGATAGATATAGCCGTCATAGGAAACGGCGGCGTTATCCTGCGTGGCGATCGTCGGGAGAGAACCGCTCAGAATCCAGTCGGCGGAAGCGGAGGTGGTCAAAGTCATGTCATCGGAATAACCACCAAGGTCGACTTCCACATCGACGGTGTCAAAATCGCCCGGCGAAGCGGTGTCAGGAATGGTGACCACGACATCGAAAGTGCCGACCGCGCCGTCAGCGACGACGATCGACGACGGGCAAACGGTATCCCAGGTGTTGCCCGTGCAATCGATATCGACGGTGCCCTTGGAGCCGGTGTTGTTGAAGACGGACATGGTGTAGGTCACGTCACTGTCCGGATAGCCGTCCAGCGCATCGGGGCCGCTCAGGAACAAGCCGTCCGCGACACCGATCCACACGGCATAGCCGGCGGACAGGAAAGCGCTGTTGCAACCCACGGTCAGCGGATCGCTGCCGTCGGAATTGTTGATGCCCACGGTGGCGCCGCTACCGGCCTCGGTCGAGGGATCCGAATACTGGAGAACGATTTCGCCGTTTTCAAAGAGAATGATTTCGGCGGTGACGTCATCGCAGCCCACGCCGCCCGGATAATTGCACAGGTTCTGGAATTGAATCACGGTGTATTGATTGGGGGTCACGCCGAACGTCTGGTAATAGGTCGGCGCGGACGTGTCGCCGGCATCCATGTCGTCCCAATACAACGCGATGATGTTGTACGGGGTGGTGGAATTCAGCGGGCAGTCGTTGCTCAGGTCGGACGAGCCGGCGCCGAAGGTGATGAAGCCGTTGCTGCCGGCATAAAACTGGGTTTGGGTTCCGCCGTAGAACGGGAAATCGAACCCGATGTTGAAGGGACCGGCATAATTGTCGTCACTCAAGGTGATCAGCGTGCCGGTGCCGGAGATATCGATCCACGAGTACGTGTAAGTCGAATCGTCCCAAGTATACCCGGCCGCGTTGGGACCGCCGGATGCGGCGAAGGCCGCCCCGGTAGTCAAAATAACAACTAAGAGGGAAAGGAAAACTCTTGATCTCATTACCGCCTCCCAAGTTAAATTAGTGGGATTTTTCCCAATTGATGTTACCTGTCATACCAAAAAATCATCCCGGGCGTCAAACCATTAATTGTAATCGGCCATGTTTTTTTTCATGGGTGTGGACAAACAAGATAATTCAATGTTTGTAAATATTTGTAGTATCCAATTGGGTGCGGGAAGTCTTGATTTTTTTTCAAATGAACCGAAAAGCTCGATAAAAACGCTTTCTTGACAAATAGTTAGGACTTTGGGTCTAAAATGTCGGAATGAATGGTGGCTGGTAGCCGTCCGGCTGGTGTCTTTTTTTTTAGGGCGGTTTGAATTTTCCCCAAAAAACTGCTTCAAAAAACGGGAGTGGCGGCTTTAGATAGGTAAGTGAACGGAGAGGCTCGTTTTTTTGTTAGTGCGGCCATTGCCCGATCCACTGGGTAAACCAGCGGCAAAAAGGATCGTTCGGTAAAACGCCCAGTGTTTTCAATGCCTTATCCCGGTCGCTGGATGCCAGATAGGCGATGGTCAGGGCGCGTACATCGGCAAACTGAAACTGGCCTGACGCAAGCAAAGCGTTGCGCGAGGCGATGGCTTCCGGCCGCGGAGCCCGGCACAGTTGCGCCAACTCGCCGCTGATTGTTGCCTTCATCGCCAGTTTTTTATCTTGCAGGTGAAAACGCATTGCCTCGAGATAAAGCCGTTGTCCCCGCAGATACGCCTCGCAGTCGCCATGCAGCCCGGTGCTCATTTCACGATCGGCTTTTTCAAGAATGGCGTGTTCGGCCTGATTTCTCCGCTGCTGAAGATAAAAAGCCGCCACGGCCAGGGCAAAGACCAGCAACAAAGCCAGCCAACCGATCCGGCGGTTGCGGGAGGTTTCGGGTGATTCGGACGGTTTCATGATTCGTCCCTCCGCGGCGGTTGTTCGGTCGTTGCGCGCTTTCTGCGGCGGCGGTCCCATAGCCACCAGGTCAGCAGCATGAAAGGCACAAAGATCATCGAAAAAACGTAGAGTTGCCACAAGGTGACGCCTCGATCCTTCAGGGTCGAGGCGAACAGAACGAACAGCGCCTGGAAGAAAGCGGTTCGCGCCAGGATGCCGACCAGACTGCCGGCGAAATAAGCCCAGAAGCGGAGCTCCACCAGGCCGGCGGCATAATTGAAAAACCGATAGGGCGTCACCGGCAACAGGCGCAGGATCAGAATCGATCGCCAGGTCGCCTGATGCAGTCGCCGGTTGAACATCTCCAGCCGTTTTCCGGCCAAAAGCGCGACCAGGTCGTAGCCGCCGACGCGCGACAGCCAGAACGAAACCACGGCGGCCATCATTTCGCCCAGCCAGATCGCGAGAATGCTGCCCAGGCCGAGTTGATCGGCGCCCAGGAGTTTGACGGCATCGCGGCCCGGCAGCGGCAGCACCGAAATGGCGCAATAGAAAAGGATGATCAGCAGCCACAGCCGCAGGGTGCCGAGCTGCTGGGCCAGGGCGCTGAGTTCGGCCAGCGGCATGTTGTAATGCCAGGCCACCAGGCCCAAGCCGATCAGGATGGCTACAACCGCCAAAAATTTGGTTATAATCCAGGCAATCCGGCGGCGATCGTTTGTCATGGGAGGGTATTGATAGCATAGTTGCCGGCAAAATCAATGAATGGAATTTCCCACGAGGAGGCGGCGCCATTCGCATCCTGCTGGCCAACAATCGATATTTCCCGTCGGGCGGGCCGGAGCGTTATCTGTTCGCCGTCGAAGCCGGCTTGCGCCGGGCCGGGCACGAGGTGTTTCCGTTCGCCCTGGCGTATCCGCAAAACGAACCGGCGGAGACGCGCGCTTATTTTCCGCCGCCGCCGGTCGAGGGTGATTTTTTACTCTACGGCGACCGCGCGCTGTCCCTGGGGGAGAAGCTTTCGCTCGCCTGGCGGGTGGTGAACGATCGCGCCGTTTATCGGGCGGCGCGGGAAGCGTTGCGGGCGCTCCGGATCGACGTGGTCTACGCGCTGCAGATCGCGCACTATCTTTTCCCCGAAGTGCTGTTGGCGGCGCGCGATGAAAACATCCCGGTGGTCATGCGGCTTTCGGATTACCAACTGGTCTGTCCCGCCTACAATTGCCTACGCGACGAAAAGCCTTGCTTTCTTTGCCGCGACGGCTTTTTGCCCGCATTGACGCATCGCTGCCTGAAAAAATCACTGCCGATCACCGCTGTGCGCGTGGCGGCGATGCTGCGGGCGCGCTGGACGGGCGCGCTGGACGCGGTGCGGTATTTCATCGCGCCCAGCCGTTTTCTGATCGGGCTCCTCCGCCAGGCGGGTTTCGCGCCGCATCGGTTGCTGCATCTGCCCACGCCGATCGATCTGCCGCCCGATCCGGGGCCGGCTCATTCCGACGCGCCGCTGCTGTACGTCGGCGGCTTGTACGAGGCGAAAGGCGCGCACCTGGCGATCGAGGCGCTGCGCGGCACCGGCCGGGCGCTGCTGATCGCCGGCGACACCAACACGCCTTACGGGCGGCGGCTGGCGGAGAAGGTGGAACAGGAGCGGATCAGCGAAGTCCGCTTTCTCGGTTTTGTGCGGGGCGAGGCGCTGGCCCGGCTTTACGCGGCGGCGCAGGCGGTGATCGTGCCGTCCATCTGGTGGGAAAACGTGCCGCACGTCGCCCTGGAAGCGATGGCCTATCGGCGGCCGGTGATCGCCGGCGATCTGGGCAGCCTGCCCGAGGTGATCGCCCACGGTGAAACCGGGCTGCTGTTTGCGCCGGGCGATCCCCAGGCGTTGCGGGCGCGGGTCGAAGAACTGGCGCGTTCGGGACTGGTCGAACGCTACGGCGACGCGGGCCGCGCGCGCGTGGCCGCCGGGCACGATCCGCAACGGCATCGGCAACGGCTGGAAGAGATCTTCGCGGAGTGCCGCCGATGAGCGAATTCCGTCTGCCGCGCGCCGCCTGGGCGTTGCTGTCGATCCACCTCGTTCTGACGGCGTCGCTCGCCCTGGACAATCCGCACGTGCATCTGCTGGACGACGCGTTTTATACGCTGACCGTGGCGCGAAACCTGGCCGCGGGGCAGGGCTTTTCCTACGGCGGTTTTCCGACCAACGGCGTGCAGCCGTTGCTGGCTTTTCTCGCCGTGCCGTTCATGGCCTTGGCGGGCGACCGGCCGGAAACGGCATTGCGGCTCATGGTGCTATTGATGGCGCTGTGTTCCACGGCGCTGCTCTGGCTGTTGATGCGGCTGGCGCGCGAGGCCGCCGACGGCGAGGCGGCGATCGCGGCCGGCGTGCTTTACACCGCCAACGCCAACCTGCTGACGCACGATCTTTCCGGGCTGGAAACGCCGCTCCACGCGCTTTTGTTCTGGCTGTGCGTCTGGATCTATCCGCGGATTCGCGACGGGGCGGTCGTCCGGCGCTGGCTCGGCCTGGGCTTGTTACTCGGCCTGCTTGCCTATGCGCGGTTCGACGCGGTTTTTCTGTTTCTCGCGATCGCCATCGATTTGGCATGGCGGCACCGTCGTCGGCCGAGCGATCTGGTGCGGCGCGGCTTGTGGCTGTTCGCCCCGGCGGGTCTGCTGCTGGCGCCGTGGTTTGTTTGGAGCCGGCTGGCCTGCGGCTCGTTTTTCCAGTCGAGCGGCGCGTTCCATCGCTGGCGCGGTTTGCTGAGGCAGGGGGTGCCCGATTCGCTGCTTGGCGAGGTGAAATTCGCGGTGGCCAAATGGGTCAGCCTGGTCGCCAAACTGCTTTTCGAGCCGCTGTGGGGATACGAAGGGCTGATGCGGTGGCTGGCCCGGTCGTTGCTCGGCGTCGAGCGGATGCAAGCCGGTTTTCTCGTCCAGGTGATGCGCCAACGGCCGGCGGCGGGTCTGGCGCTGGTGGCGGGCGGGGCGGCCGTCGCCTTCATTTTGATCTGGTTCGGCCGGCGGCATTTGCGGCGCTTGGGCGCGCTGCGGCCGTATGCCTTCGTGCTGCTCGCGGTGGCCGGCGCGGCGATCTTTTATCCGCTGTACCTGCTCAACTATTCGATGCGTCATTTTTATCCGTACAGCGTCGGCATGGCGTTGGTCTGGGGCGTCTGGCTGTCGGGCTTCGCCGCGGGCGCCCCGCGCGCGCGGAAACTGGCTTTGGGCGCGGCCGCCGCCGTGCTGGGAATCTCGTTGGCCTTGCCCGGCGTTCGCCTCTGGCTGTCCGATGCCCGGCCGGTCGCCGCCTGGAAAATCACCGACGACATCCGTCGGGCCGTGCCGCCCGGCGCCTCGATCGGTTACACCGACTGCGGAATCTACGGTTACTATCTGCCCGAGTACAACATCGTCAACCTGGATGGCATTTTGAATTTCGAAGCCTTGCAAGCCATGAAGGAAGGCGATATCGGCGCTTATCTGGAGCGGCACCGGGTCCGCTATGTGTTGTATCTGCACAACTTCCAGGCCGAATTCGCGGACCAGTGGAATCGCGACGTCGCGCCGCGGGTCGAGCCGGTCGACGGTTCGTCCTGGTTGTTTCGAATGAAAGAGTAGCAGGAGATGAGAGGTGGAAGCGGAGCTTGGACCTCGGAAAAGGAGAATGGTCATCGGTGGCTGAAATCCGGATTGACGGATTATTGAAAATCTGGTAATTATTATTGCCAGTTTAGGCTTGATCCGGGAATAAATATTACCAGTAGGTTTGCCATTGCTTGCGACCCTCCAATCACTGATTCTGGATTTTCAAGAGACAACCTGGGAATCCGGGGTGCCGCGACACCTGAAGATCGAGACAGTCCCGGGCAAGGCTTCCGTTTGTATCGGTGTGCGCCGAAGCGGCAAATCGACCTATTTGTTTCAGATCATGGAGCGGCTTCTCGAGGAAGGCGTACCGCGTGAAAACATTCTCTACCTGAATTTTTTCGACGATCGGCTCCACGACCTGCGGCAAGGGAATCTCGGGTTGATTGTCGAAGCCTATTATTCCCTTTTTCCGAAGAAGAAAGACTCGTCGACCGTTTATTGTTTTTTCGATGAAATCCAAACGGTGTCGGGGTGGGAACCTTTCGTGGACCGCTTGATGCGTACCGAAAAATGCGTCGTCTACTTATCCGGATCCTCGGCCCGGATGCTCTCCAAGGAAATCGCCACGCAAATGCGAGGTCGCGCGCTATCCTGGGAATTGTTTCCTTTTTCATTCGGTGAATTTTTGGATTGCCAAGGAATCGATTACCCTCGTTCGCTGACCACCAAACGGCGGCTGCTCATTCAGAAATCCTTTGCCGAGTATTGGGAAACCGGTGGCTTTCCCGAGGTTGTCGGCTTGGACCGGCGGCTCCGAGTCAAGATCCATCAGGAATACTACCAAGCCGTGCTTTTTCGCGACTTGATCGAACGGTATGATATTTCCCATCCCAAGGCGGTGACGGACCTTGCGCACCGTTTGGTCGATAACATGGCGACTCATTATTCGATCAATAGTCTAACCGGCTACTTGAAATCATTGGGCCATAAAGCCCCCAAGGCAGCCGTGTCGGATTACCTGGAATGGTTCGAGGATGCATTTTTCCTTTTTTCGGTGAGGATATTCGACGCATCGACGGCCGTCGCCAATACCAATCCGAAAAAAATCTACTGCGTCGACCATGCGCTGGTGACCTCGGTCGCTTCTGGTATTCTGGTCAACTCCGGTCATTTATTGGAAAATCTCATCTTTACGGGTTTGCGTCGGGTGACCCCGGAAATCCATTATTACCGGACAGAAAACGGCAAGGAAGTGGATTTCATCGTGCATTTGCCGGAACAACCTCGATTGTTGGTTCAGGTCTGCGAATCGATTGCCGATCCGAAAACGAAAAGACGGGAAATCGAAGCCTTGAGCGACGCCATGGCCGAACAGGGGGTGCAATCTGGAACGATCGTCACTCGGAACGAAGCAGCGAAGTTCGAGCTTGATCACGGGATCATCGACGTTGTCCCAGCCTGGCGTTTTTTACTCGATCTCGAAAAGCCATTAACGATTTAATTGGATTGGAAAGTTCCTTTTATCCCCTGACCATCGCGTCCTCGACCATCTTGCCGAAGCCGCTGCACGAAACGAGCGTGGCGTTGTCCATCACCCCCGCCAGGTCGTAGGTCACGATTTTCCGCATGATGGTTTCCTCGACGGCGTTCTCGATCAGGCGCGCGGCCTCGGGCCAGCCGAAGTAATCGAGCATCATCGCGCCGGATAGGATCACGCTGGTCGGGTTGACCTTGTCCTGCCCCGCGTATTGCGGCGCGCTGCCGTGCACGGCCTCGAAAACCGCCACGCCGTCGCCGAAATTCGCGCCCGGCGCCATGCCCAGGCCGCCGACCTGCGCCGCCGCCGCGTCGGAAAGGTAATCGCCGTTGAGATTGGTGGTGACGATGACCTCGTGCGATTGCGGCCGCCGGATCAGGTCTTGAAACATCGCGTCGGCGATCTTGTCCTGCACCAGGATCTTGCCCGGCGGCGGGTTGTGGTCGGCGTCGGCTTCCTCGGGCGTCGCCAGCCGGTCGCCGAGCAACTCGCGCGCCAGCTCGTAGCCCCAATTCCGGAAGGCGCCCTCGGTGAATTTCATGATGTTGCCCTTGTGCACCAGGGTGATCTTGCGGCGGCCCTTGGCCAGCGAGTACTCGATGGCGCGGCGGATCAGGCGCTTGCTGGCGAATTCGCTGATCGGCTTCAGACCGACGGCGCTGCCTTCCCGCACGTTCGAACCCCAGCCGCGCACCGTTTCGATCAACTGCACGGCTTCTTTCGAGCCGGCCGCGTATTCGACGCCGGCGTAAACGTCCTCGGTGTTTTCGCGGAAGATGACCACGTCCAGCAGTTCCGGACGGAGCAGGGGACTGGGGACGCCCGGAAAATAGCGCACCGGCCGGACGTTGGCGTACAGGTCGAGTTGCTGGCGCAAGGCCACGTTGGCGCTGCGATAACCTTGGCCGACGGGGGTGGTCATCGGCCCCTTGAGCGCGACCCCGTATTCGCGGATCGCCTGCAGCGTCGTGGGCGGGAGAATGTCGCCTTCCTGACGCAACGCCTCCGCGCCGGCGGAATATTCGCGCCAATGGAGGCGCCGCGCGCCGCCGTAAGCCCTGTCGACGGCCTTATCCACCACCTTCAACGCCGTCGTGACGACCTCCGGTCCGATCCCGTCACCGTAGAGCACCGCCACCAACGGGTCGTCGGGGACCCGCAAATGGCCGTTTTCATGGGCGATTTTTCCCGGCATGCCGCGATCCTCCTTTTTCCCGAATATAACCACTCTTTCCGGGATGCCAGGGGCCGGCGCCACGGCGGACCGAAATTCCCTGGCAATAAACATTTGCCCTCATAATATTTTTCTTGACCCGAATATTTTGTTTTGGTATGAAAAAGTGGGGGCGCCGAAAAGGGCGTCCCTTATTTATTTAACGGTCGATCGGGAACCTCTATTTAGTTAATGAAATATAACGCGGATGAAAGGAAGACAAATGAGTTTTCCCCAAGTTATCTTAGTCCTTCTTTGGTTTTTGCTCGTTGGTACTTCCGGTTGTTTCTCCACGGACGACGACGGCGCCGCGGATGACGAACTCGACGCCGATGACGACAACAACGATGACGCTATCGATGATGACGATGATGACGACGATAACGACAATGACAATGACAACAACGACGACGATGACGACGATGCGGCGGATGATGATACGATCGACGAGGATTATCCGACGAACGACTTGTTGGTGATCGGCCGCGATGCGAACGGTCATTTGACTTCCTTTCTGGGGGTGGGCGTCGGGTGGGAAGAACAGCCGTTTCCCGCCAGCCTTGCCGAAGACGAATTTCATTGGGCCGGTCCTTCCTTTTTCGTCGACGGGCAAAAGGGATATCTGGCTTACAACAGAAGCTATTCGGGCCCCGCGGGGTTGGTCTATTTCAATTTGCTGACCGAAGGCTATCGGTGGGTGACCTATACGCCCGACGGCGGCTGGACCTTGCGGCAGGCGCCGCTCGCGTCCGGCATCCTGAACAACGCGGGAATGGTTTTCGCGCCGACCGCGGATACCTTGTGGGCTTATACCAACTTTACCAGCGATCAAACGAATCACGGCTGGCCTGGATATATTTACGTTCAGCACGGCTATCTCTATCGCTACGCGGAACGCGTTCCCTACCGCGAATGGGGCGACAGCAATCAACACATCGATGCGTTGTTTATGCTTGGCCCGGATTACGGACTGGCCGCTGCGCGCCCTGATCTGGGCACCGGTTCATTGCTCGTTTACGACGGCGTCGCCTGGCAACCGCAGGCCATGCCGGAAGGTTTTGAAGACGGCCGGTTCGTCTGGTTTTGGCTGTTAGAGGAAAACAATGGTTTCGGTATCTGGCGAAGTGACGACCGGGCCACCTATGAAGTCGCGCGACTGGCGGACGGCGAATGGTCGCGGCTCGATCCGCCTTTCGGCTGCGCGACCATGATTCCGACCCGCGTCTGGGCGCGCGACGATCGCGCCCTGGTCATCAGCCAAGGCGCCGACAACGATAATCGCTATTGGGATTTGCGCGACGGGCAGTGGCAGTGCCGCTGTTTGGCCGAGCCGGCGAGACTCCTGGACGCCGTGGTTCTGAACGACGGCCGGACATTCATCAGCGGCGTCTGGTTAGTGAACGGCAGTTCGTTTCTGGTGGAAGTCATCGCCGACAACGTGAGGCAGTACGTGGCGCCGCAACTGGATCCGTTGCGATTGCACGCGGTCGGCGACAAGGCGCCGCCGGCGAGTCCCTATTACGAGGTGGAATGGTAAACAATCAATCGATACCCATTATACATTGCATGATGGACGGCATTTTAAACGAGGAGGGTAGAAACATGGGAGTGATCGGTTGGAAATGGTTGGCTTGTTTATTGGTGTTGCTCGCAGCAGCTTTCGGATGTTCTTCCGGCGACGATGACGATTCCGCCGCCGACAGCCAGGATGACGATGCCGCGGACGACGACGCCGGCAACGACGATGACGACGACAACGATGATGATGACAGCGGCGATGACGACGATAATGACAATGATGATGACGAAGCCCCCGGCAGCTTGCTCGTGCTGGGAATGGTCGGCCGCTTCCTGACCTTCTTCTCGGCCGCCGAAAATCAGACGATCGATCCCGCCGAGCAAGTGATGCAAAACGGCGACGTGCGAATGGAACTGATCCACGGCGGCGCCGTCGCGCCTTATCAGGCGTCGGTGGTCTGGCTGAGCGGCGCCGCACCGTTCGCTTTGCCGTCGGTCTGGCGCAACGCGCCGCAAATCGGCTACTTCGATTTGCAGGCCGACGCGGCCGGCTTTTTACACGTCGCGTTTTTCGACGCCGAACACCGGCTCAACTACGCGAACAACACCAGCGGCGATTGGGTGACGCAAGTCGTGGCGGACGATCCGGCCGCCGCGTATTACTCCGAACCGGTCGAATTGAAAATAGACAATGCCGGCGCGGCACATCTCCTTTATCACGGTGATCCGGTCAGCACGCTTTGGTACGCGACCAACGCCGGCGGCCCCTGGCAAGCGGAAGCGATCGAAAGTCGGATGAATGACGGGTATCGCCTGGCCGTCGATGCGTCCGGCCGGCCGCGCGTGGTCTACGAGGTCGCCAAGGTCTGGCAGTCATCCATGGTCAATCTGGCCTATGCCGAACGGACCGCGAAAGGGTGGCAGACCACGATCATCGAGAACGGCGCGTACTCCGGCGGGGCGGGCCTCTACGCCAGCGCGGCGGATATCGTGGTGACCGCGGATGGAACGACGCATCTTTCCTATGCGTGGACCGAGGCCTTCGGCCACTGGTGGTTCCCGGTCATCAAATACGCCACTTTGCGGAGCGGGGTCTGGAAAAAGGAGGAGGTCGGCGACGGCGATTATTACTATACGCGCCTCGCGGTGCGACCGGACGGCTCGGTTCATATTTTCAACAATGATCAATATTTCACCAACGAAGACGGCGCGTGGCGGATGGAAAAGGTGCCCGCCGAGGTCTTGCAAAACGCCTCGCTCACCATGCGCGCGGACGGCTCCTTTGTGCTGGTCCAGGCCGAGGGAAATAACCTTTCCCTGATCGAGAAAAAATCCGGCCAGTGGGAGCGGCGGGAACTGCTGCCCGATCAGCTCACGCAAACCGGCGCGCACCCGTCGATCGCCGTTGACGCCGCGAACGCCGTGTACATCGGTTTTATCAACACGGATGCCTTCTCGGTATGGCATGGAACGAACGCAACCGGATCTTGGGTGATGGAAAGTGTCGCCGGGCCCGCCGCCGCCAGCATCACCGCGACCGATTTGCTCCTCGACGAAAACGGGCATTCGTATCTCAGCTTCCTGCGCGGCATCGAAGGCGGCGAAGCCGCGATTTGCGACAACGCGTCGGGCGACTGGTCGACGACCGTGATCCAGATCCACGGGACGGACGACATCGAGCGGGACAACGGCCTCGCCCGCGACGGCCAGGGTTATCTGCACGTCGTTTACGGCTTTTCGATCGATGACTATTGGAATCACCAGTTGGGCTACGCCACCAACCGGAGCGGCGCCTGGGTTTGGGAGACCTTGCCCGTGGCGGACGAGCAGGACCCCTGGTTCGCCAGCCTGGCGCTCGACGATGCGGCGCGGCCGCTCATCGCCTACTACGACGAGGAATTGGGCGATCTCTGGCTGGCCACGAAACCCGCCGATACCTGGTTGTTCGAGCCAATCGATACGACCGGCGACGTCGGCCAATATGTGTCGCTGGTGCGCGGCGCGGCCGAGCAATGGACCTTGGCGTACTACGATGCGACCAATCGGCAATTGAAATATGCCGTCGGTACTCCCGGCGATTGGGCCATCGAAACGGTCAACGAACCGGGCGAGGGCGGTGCCGCTTGCGTACTGCGGCGCGATGAAGACGGCGCGGCGCACCTCGTTTACGGCGACGAATGGGCCGACATTCTGTATTACGCGACCAACCGTTCCGGGGAATGGCGCACGACGACCGTCGATGCCGAGGGAACCGTCAGCGATCCCTGGGCCGCGCGTAAAGCGTTGGCCATCGACGGAGCGGGGATCGTGCATGTCGCTTACCATTCGGCGAATGCGCTCTACCACGTGACGTTCCCGGCGGGATACCACAACGATTAGCGATTTCCCGTCGGCGGTATCCGGTCGCGGCGATGTCTGATCGGCACTGCCGGGCGGTTTTACCACGCTCCGCGTTGGGGTTATGGGCGGGGCGGTGGTTCATTCCGGGGACCCCGGTCGCTCCGATCCTCCTTACATCGCTCCAAATAATTCCGGTTACTGGTTGACAAACCAGGGAATCGCTAGTAACACCTTTTCAGCATTCGTGCTATCAATATCTCCGTATCGGGCGAATCCCGACAGATTAAAAGGGAATGCGATGAAAGGTTCCTTGCCGACGCCCCACGATCTGGCTTACGGCGGCTTGTTCGGTGCGATGGCGCTGCTCCTGCCGACCGTGTTTCATCTGGTGCATTTGGGGCATGTATTCATGCCGATGTACCTGCCCTTGGTGGCGCTGGCGTTTTTCGTCGCACCGGCCACGGCGGCGGGGACTGCCCTGGTGGTTCCGTTGCTGTCGGGCCTAGTGACCGGAATGCCGCCGTTTTACCCGCCGGTTGCGCCGATCATGTCGCTCGAATTGGCGCTGATGGCCGGTCTCATCGGGGTGGCGCGACGCCTTTTCTCCCCGTTGTCGGTCTGGTGGATCCTGATTCCCGTCTTGTTGATCGGCCGCATCGTCGGGTTCGGTCTGGTCTACGCGTTCGCCTTGATCATGGACCTTCCGGCCGGTTACGTGGCGGGCGCGTCGCTGCTTTCCGGATGGCCGGGTATCGTGTTGATGCTCATCGTGATCCCCCCGTTGGTGCGCCTGACCGGACCGAATCGAAAACGAGCCGGCGAACGAAAGGACACCCCATGAGTTTTGCCGAAAAACAGGCCTATTTCGACGAGATTGCGCCGCATTGGGACCAATGGACGAGCCCGGAGACGGTGGCGGCGCGCCTGCGGTCGGAACTCGCCTCCTGGCGGATCGAACCGGACGAACGGATCGTCGACCTCGGGTGCGGGACGGGCAACCTGACCTTGGTGTTGTTGGAAATTCTGTCGCCGGCCGGGCGAGTGGTCGCCGTCGATCCGGCGGGTAAAATGCTGACCGTCGCCCGCGCGAAAAATCCCGATTCCCGGGTCAGTTGGGCGCAGACGGATGCCGCTCATCTGCCGCTGGCTGCTCGTTCGGCCGATCGGGTGATTTGCTTTTCCGTCTGGCCGCATTTGGACGATCCGGCGGCGGCGCTGGTCGAATTTCACCGGGTGCTCAAGCCGGGCGGATTCCTCCACGTCTGGCACATCGATTCGAAAGAGACGATCAACAAAGTTCACGCTTCGGCGGGACCGGCGGTGGCTTGCGACGTGCTGCTGCCCGCCGTCCAACTGGCCGAATTGGCGTCGGCGGCCGGGTTTATTCCAGTGGAAGTGGTCGATGACGATCACCGCTACCTGGTGAGCGCGCGGCGACAAGCGGGCGGGGAGTAGGGCGGTCGTGGGACGGGCGCTTTCGTTTTTCCGCCCGGCCGCGTCGCCGCCGCGTCGCCGAGGCCTGCACCCCGCGACGTATCTGCTCACCGGCCTGGCAATGCTGGCCGGTTGTTTGCTCCTGGATCCCGTCGACCCCGTGGGAATGGCGGGAATCCTGCTGACGGTCGGCGCGGCGTGGTTTCTGTTTCGGCCTGATGCGGCATCCTGGTCACGATTCGCGTTGTTCGGTCTGGCGATGTTCGTTCCCGTTTTCATTTTTCTACCCTGGGTCACGGTGCCGGTCGGAACCCCGTCCCTGTTGTCGGCGAGCGGCTTTCTGTCGCGCCTCGCCGTTCTTTGGCGAATTTTCGCCCGCGGCCTGGCCATTCTTCTGGTGATGAGCGCCACCGTCGTCTCGATGACCATGTCCGAATTTCAGACTGCGCTGGCCGCGCTCCCCCTGCCGCGTCTCCTGGTCGCGTTGACGGCCCAGATCGTTCACCACACCGGAATGCTGGCGGCGGAATCGCGGCGCATCGGTCAGGCGATGGCGCTGCGGGGCGGAACGACCGGCTGGCGCGCCTCGCTGCTGGTCGTCGGCTCGCTGCCGTCGGCTTGGCTGCCGCGGGTTGTCGAGCGAGCCGACCGGGTGGCGACGGCGCTCGAACTGCGGGGCTACGACGGCCTGCCGATCGATTTCGATGACCGGCGGTTTCACCGGCGGGATGTCGTCATCTTGTGGTCGGCGGTTTGCTGGGTCGCCGCGGCGATCCTGTTTCGCTGGAAAGGAATCTCATGGTGACCTCGGCGCCGGCTCTTCGCTTTCGTCACGTCCAGGTTCGGTATCCGGGTCATGAAACGCCGGTCTTGCGGGAGTTGTCGCTGGAGGTCGCGGCCGGCGAACGCGTGGCCCTGCTGGGCTTGAACGGCTCGGGAAAAACCACGTTGCTGCTGGCGGCGGTGGGGTTGATCCCCTTCGAAGGCACGATCGAGATCGCGGGGATCGAGCTTTCGCCGCGGACCGTTGCGCGGGTGCGTGAACGGGTCGGCTTGCTCTTCGCCGTTCCGGCCGATCAACTCCTGTTTCCCCGGGTCATCGACGATGTCGCCTTTTCCCTCGTTCGCCGGCGCGTTCCCAAACCCGAGGCGCGGTTCCGCGCGCGCGGCGCGCTGGAAAACTTCGCCGTCGCCGACCTGGCCGATCACTCGCCCTTTGAGTTGTCGCACGGGCAAAAAACGCGGGTGGCCCTGGCGGGCACCATGGTGACCGATCCCGCCGTCCTTTTGCTGGACGAACCGTCGGCGGGGCTCGACCCGCCCGGCCGCCTGGGGCTCATTCGCACTCTGGTTTCCCGGAATGTTTCGATGCTGGCCGCGACGCACGATCTGGAATTCGCGCGGCGGGCTTGCCAGCGGGCGGTGTTGCTGGAAGACGGCCGCCTGGTCGACGAGCGGGCGGACCTGGAAGCGCTCGCGAAAAAGTGGTCGGCGGCGGACGGTTTGCCGGGAGGCGCCGGCGAGGGCTGATTCGGCGAACGCGGGTTACTTCGTCGGCGCCAGATCCTCGATGCCGTACTTCTCCATTTTGTAGCGCAGGCGGTTGCGGTCGATGCCCAGCAAGGTGGCGGCCCGCGCCTTGACGTAGTCGGATTCGATCAGCGCGCCCTGGATCAATTCCTTTTCGTACTTTTCGATTTCGGCGTCGAAGTTGATCGGCCCGGTCAGGCGCGGCGCGGTGGCGATCGCGCCGGTGATGTCCTGGGGCAGGTGGTCGACGGTGATGCGGTCGCCCTGGGCCAGCACCGTGGCGCGTTCGATGACGTTTTGCAGTTCGCGGATATTGCCCGGCCAGTGGTACTTGGTCAGCAGGATCATCGCCTCGGGGTCGAGTTTCTTGACCGGTTCGCGGCCGGCGTACTGCCGTAAGAAATGTTCGACCAGCATGGCGATGTCGTCGGACCGTTCGCGCAGCGGCGGCAGGAACAGCGAGATGACGTTGAGCCGGTAGTACAGGTCCTCGCGGAACGTGCGCTTGCCGATCAATTCCTTCAAATCCTGGTTGGTCGCCGAAAGGATGCGCACGTCCACGCTGATCGTTTGCGTGCCGCCGACGCGCTCGAACTCCTTTTCTTGCAGAAAGCGCAACAGCTTGACCTGGACGTTGTGGCTGATGTCGCCGATTTCGTCGAGGAACAGCGTGCCGCCGTGCGCCTGCTCGAACCGGCCGATCTTGCGCGCCACGGCGCCGGTGAACGAACCCTTTTCATGGCCGAAGAGTTCGGACTCGAGCACGCCCTCGGCGTAGGCGGCGCAATGCGCCCGGATGAACGGCCCGTCGGTGCGCTGGCTGTTGTAGTGAATGGCGCGGGCCACCAGTTCCTTGCCGGTGCCGCTTTCGCCGAGAATCAGCACCGAGGCGTCGGATGCCGCCACCTTGCGGATCGTGTCGAAGACCTTCTGCATCGCGGCGCTCTTGCCGACGATTTCGTTGAAGTTGTAGCGCCGCGTCTCGTCGTCGTGCAGGGCGGCGAGGCTGGCCCGCATGCGGACCATTTCCTGCTGTACCGACGCCTGGCCCAGCGCCTTCTCCAGCTTCACCTTGATCTCGTCGATGGTGAACGGCTTGGAGATGAAATCGAAGGCGCCCTTGCGCATCGCCTCCACCGCTTTTTCGATCGAGCCGTAGGCGGTGATCACCATCACCACGCCTTCCGGGTGGATCGTCATGCCCCGCGAAAGGATGTCCATCCCCGACGCGCCCGGCAGGCGCAGGTCGGTCACCACCACGTCGTAGGGCTGCTGCTCGACCGCGGCCAGGGCCTCGGTGCCGTCGTAAAATACCGACACCTCGTGGCCGAGCCGCTGGCCGATCTGCGCGATGCTGTCGGCGGTGGTTTTGTGATCGTCGACGACCAGGATGCGCGCCATGAAACCTTCCTCCTACACAGGCAGCGCCACGACGAAGCAGGCGCCGCCCTCCGGATGATTGTGGCAGGAAATGGACCCGCCGTGATTGACGATGGCCTTGTGCACGATCGCCAGCCCCAATCCCGTGCCGTCGCTCTTGGTGGTGACGAACGGGTGGAAGATCCGGTCGCGCACTTCCGGCGAAATCCCCGGGCCGGAATCGCGGACCTCGACGCGGAATCCGCCGCCGGTGGTTTCCGGCCCTTGGATGGCGAGATACACCCGGCCGCCCGGCGGCATCGCCTCGCAGGCGTTTTTGATCAGGTTGACCAGCACGCGGCGGATGGCCCCGGGGTCGAGCACCGCCGGGGGAAGCGGGCTGTCGTACCGGCGCACGATCTCGATCTGTTTTTCCTCGATCGCCGGCAGCAGCAGCATGATCGCGTCCTCGGTCAGTTCGACCAGGTCGGCCGGGGTTTTTTCCAGCGGCTTGGGCCGCGCGAAGGCGAGAAACTCGGTCAGGATCGAGTTGAGGCGCGACACCTCGTCGTGGATGCGGATGAAGCGCTCGTCCATCACGCCCTTTTCGCGCAGGTCCTCCTGCACGAGGCCGAGCATCAGTTCGATGCCGTTGAGCGGATTGCGGATTTCGTGTGCGATGCCGGCGGCCAGTTCGCCCAGCGCGGCCAGGCGCTCGCGCATGACCAGCTCGTTTTCCAGCCGCTTGAGTTCGGTGCGGTCGACCAGCGTCAGGCTGTGTCCGATCGGTTCGTTGCGGTGGTCGGTGAGCAGGGCGATGTTGCTTTCCAGCGCCAGTTCCGCGCCGTCGCGCTGGATGGTGATCTCGCGCGGCTGCATGGTTTTCTTTTCCCGCCAGATTTCCCAGAGCGCCGGAAACGGCGCCAGGCGTTCACTCATCGTCGTCGGGGCGGCGGGCGGATCGCCCAGCAGCTTGGCGGCCGCGGGGTTTTCGGAGGTCAGCACGTCGTCGTTGTTGGCGGTGAGGATGGCCGAATAGGCGGCGCGCAGGACGTGTTCGTAAAGCTGGCGGGCGTCGGCCAGGGCGGCCTCGTTCATCCGGCGGATTTCGGCGTCGCGCGCCCGGATGTCCTCGGCCATGTCGTTCACGGTCTGGCCGAGAAAATTGATCTCGTCGGTGCCCGAGACCTTGTAGCGGACGCTGAAATCGCCCATGCCGATTTTTTCGGCTGCGTCCACCAGTTTGCGGATCGGGCGCACCATGGTCTGGGCGATGACGAACGAGGCGACGACGACGATCAAAAACGCGCCCGCCGCGGTCAGCATGAGCTGGTGCTTCAGCTTGGCCAGCAGTTCGTAATCCTGCGCGTCGTCCTCGATCGAAAGCAGGCCGATCAGCTTGTCCTGCGCCAGCAGCGGCACGTAAACCGCCTTGATCAGCTTGCCGCTTTGGCGGTACGTCTTGCCGGTGACCGGCCGGCCGGAAACGAGCGCCTGCATGTCGATGTTGGTCAGGTAGGGCGTCGGGATCTTATCCAGCGAGTCCGGGGTAAGTGTTCCGGCGAGGTAGATGAACCGCACGCCCGCCACGCGGTAAAGGTAGGCGCCGCGGATGTCGACCAGGGACGTCAGCTCCAGCAGAAAATTCGACAGCGCGCCCAGCTTGGCCGACGCTTCGTGATCCTCTTGCGTGACGCGCAGCGATTTTTCCACCAACGGATCGTTGACGGCGAGGCGGCCGATGCGCAGCAGCTTGTTGTCGATGTTGGACTGCATCAACTGGCCCATGGTCGTGAAAACCATATAATTGGAAATTCCCCAAATCGGTCCCGTCCACAGCGAAGGATTTCCCGAAGCGCGGACGTTGTACATCTTTTCCATCTTTGATAATGTTCTTACACCAAACGGAGCGTTAAAAGTTTTTTCATTCTTAAAATGCTCATCTACAATTCTTTTTGCTTGATCTTCTGTTGCAATTCCCGCCCACATTACCATGAAGCCGCTCCACACCTCAATTCTTTGAATCAAACATTCGTAATCTCTTGGGTAACCGCTGTGTAAAATTATTTTAGGATCGCTTGCAAAAGGTTTATATGCGTAAGGAAGAAGAT